>DCTF01000139.1:0-3118 GCA_002329225.1 Ruminococcaceae bacterium UBA1447 | reverse complement strand
AACGCCGCAACAGGGAGTTGACTCTGGCAATAAGCTCCGACGGATTATAGGGCTTGACAATGTAGTCATCTGCCCCCAGTTCCAAACCGATAACCTTGTCGGAATCGTCCATCTTTGCCGAAAGGATAATTACCGGAATGTTATGTTTTTCCCTGATTTTTATCAGAGTTGAAAGTCCGTCCATTCGGGGCATCATTACATCAAGAATAATTAAATCCGCCCGGTTCTGTTCAAGGCAGTTAAGCGCTTCCTGCCCGTCATAGGCCTTGAGCGTTGTGTACCCCCCTTTTTCCAGAAGTTTGGTTATGGCAAAAACTATTTCTTTTTCGTCATCCACGACAAGAATATTAGAACTCAACCGGTTCCCTCCTTGTCCGTCGGGCTGTAAACGCCCAAGGACGGCACCGCAATATAATATTTCTTCGTAATTATAACACTAATACAATCCTAATGCCAATTATTTGTGCCGTCCTTATCTCTTTTAAAGCGCCAATCGTTTCAAGTTTGTAATCAAACATAAATGTTTGCGGTTTCCGGACGGAAAAAAGCCGTTCGGGTTTGCCATTATTAACAGGGTTATGATACTATGTTGCCCGTAAAAGAATTTTTTTGTGTGACGACAGTTCCCGTCTCCGGCCGCAAAAAAGGGGGTAAAATGCTTACTGATAACAACCTTTGTTTTCCGGAGGGCAATTCGATGAAAACTCCCCGGTTATTTGCCCTTTTTATGCCCGGAGAGATGGATACGGCCGTCTTTGAGCATTTGTCCTCATTTGTCCGGGAGTACAGTCGGGAGAGGATAAACGGAATAAAGAACCGCCGGAGTGCACAGCGGAGCCTTGTAGGGGAACTGCTTGCAAAAGTCGCACTGAACCGGGTGTTAAGCCTGCCGCCCGACAAACTTGTTTTTGCCCGAGGCCGGTACGGCAAGCCCTATCTTGCCAACTGTCCCGAGGCTCACTTTAACATCAGTCATTCCGGGGACTATATTGTTTGCGCCGTGTTTGATGCCCCCGTCGGGATAGACATACAAAAAAAGGAAGAAATTGATTTTTCCGGAGTTGCCAAGCGGGCCTTTACTTCCGCCGAAGCGGAAGTTTTCGCCCTTGCCCCGAAGGGGGAAGAAAAAAGAGCTTTCTACGAAATCTGGACAAAAAAAGAAAGCCATATCAAGTTTTTAGGCACGGGGGCAAGGGATCTGAGAAAAGAACCGGACTCTCGCTTAATCTTTGACACCTGCACTCTTAACGATGATTATATCCTCAGTGTCTGCTATATGCCTCAAGATAATAATCGGGGTTTTGCCGAAAATTAAATGCCCGTATTCGGGGCTTGCCGAATTGTTTTAATGCGCTTCTTAATAAACCTTGAACCTGCCGTATTTTTCTGTCATAATAGGGGCTGAATTATCAGTTCAAAAAGAGGGGTTATAACTGAATTGAACGATTTTGAAAAACTTGCTCAACTGCTCTTCCCGGACATAAGCGCCACTACGCAGGATTATGCTGACAAATATCCTCCCCGTCCTTTGCCCGAAGGGGCAAGGGTGACCCGTTTTGCCCCGAGTCCGACGGGCTTTATGCATATGGGCAATCTCTTCCCCGCCTACGTCAGCAAACTCACGGCGGATGCCACCGGCGGAGTATTTTATCTGCGGATTGAGGATACGGACAAAAAACGGGAGGTAAAAAACGGAGTTCAGGCAATACTTGAAGGTCTGCAAGCTTTTGACATTTTGCCGGATGAAGGTGCCGCCGGGGAAGAAAGCGAAACCGGCGATTACGGGCCTTACCGCCAAAGTCGGCGAAGAGATATTTACCGCTGTTTTGCCAAAGAATTGGTTAAAAACGGTTTGGCTTATCCCTGCTTTTGCAGTGAAGAGGACTTGGATGAATTGCGCTCAAAACAGGAGGAGCAAACCGTAAACAAGGGTTATTACGGTCAATGGGCTCCCTGCCGCAACCTGAGTTTTGCCGAGCAGAAAGAGGCGGTCAGGTCGGGTAAAACCTTTGTAGTCCGCCTGCGTTCTCCGGGGGATGAAAACCGCCGAATTGTTTTTGAAGATATGATTAAGGGCAAAATTGAAATGCCCGAAAATATTATGGACATCGTTTTGCTCAAGACCGACGGTCTGCCCACCTACCACTTTGCCCATGCGGTGGACGACCATCTTATGCACACCACTCACGTTATCCGAGGGGACGAATGGATAGCCTCCGTACCCGTTCACATTCAGTTGTTTAAGGTCTGCGGCTTTAAAGTGCCCAAGTACGCCCACGTATCGCCTTTAATGAAAGATGAGGAAGACGGCGGCAGGCGGAAGCTTTCAAAACGCCGGGACCCCGAAGCAGCCGTTTCATATTTTATACAGGAAGGCTACCCGAAGCAGAGTGTGCTTGAATATCTGCTTACCCTTATTAACTCCAACTTTGAGGAGTGGAGAAGGGCAAACCGGCAGGCACCCTTGAGTTCCTTCCCCTTCAACCTTAAAAAAATGAGCGCAAGCGGAGCCCTGTTTGACTTGGTAAAACTAAATGACGTGAGCAAAAACCTTGTCTCCCAAATGAGCGCCGCAGAAGTGTTTGAAGCGGCATTAAACTGGGCGGAAAAATATGACGAAACTCTTTTTGCGTTATTCAGCAAAGACCCGGAATATGCCGAAAACATTTTAAGTATAGACAGGGGCAACAAAAAGCCCCGCAAGGATATAGCCAAGTGGTCCGAGATAAAAGATTATACCGAGTATTTTTATGACGAGCTTTACGCCCCGTCCTTTGATTTGCCGGAAAACATTTTACCCGCTGATGCGGCGGCGATATTGGAAGCCTATCTGAAGGTGTTTGATACGGCGGATTCAAGAGAAGTCTGGTTTGAAAAAATCAAAGACCTTTGCCCGAAGTTGGGTTATACGCCGAATGTAAAGGAATACAAGGATACACCGGAAAAGTTTAAGGGTCATGTGGGCGACGTTACAACGGTAATCCGTATTGCGCTGACCTCCCGACAAAACTCCCCGGATCTCCACGCTATTATGAACTTATTGGGACAACAACGCTGTGCTGAAAGAATGCAAACCGCCTTTGAATTTTTCAAGTCGGTAAATAATTAGTAATGTAAT
>DCTF01000090.1:3797-10891 GCA_002329225.1 Ruminococcaceae bacterium UBA1447 | reverse complement strand
TATTTTGAATTGCGGTTGAAACTTGCATTCAAAATCCGTTTTTGCCTTTTTTTACTTTGCATAATGTGTTAGAATAGCAAGCGAAATATTGCGTAAAAGGGGTGTCTGTTTTGGCAAGGTTTATATTTTCGGCATTTTCGGATGAGGCTGCAAAGGATATTAACGAACAAATAGCGGCCTGTAAAGCCAACGGTATAACTCATATGGAGTTAAGAGGAGTCAACGGCAAAAACATTTCCACATTCAGTGTGGAAGAAGCGGAGGAACTTAAAGAGCTTTTGGACTCCGAGGGGATGAAGGTATCCTCAATCGGCTCTTTTTACGGCAAAATATGCATTGATGACGATTTTGAAGAACATTTTGAAATGTTCAAAAACACCGTTGAAGTGGCAAATACGCTGGAAGCCGAATATATCCGCATTTTCAGCTTCTATTTTTCGGAAGATGAAAGTTATGAGGATTATAAGGAAGAAGTGTTTTCCCGCTTGGGTCAGATGGCTGATTACGCCTACAGGAACGGCGTTATGTGCTGCCACGAGAATGAAAAAGGTATCTACGGTGATATTCCGGAACGCTGCCTGGAGATTTTGGAGAAGTTTGAAGGCAAAGTGGCCGGCGTTTTTGACCCCGCAAACTTTATTCAATGCGGCGTGGATATTCTGCCCGCTTACGAGATGCTTGAACCTTATATAGAGTATCTGCATATTAAAGACGCAAAAAAAGATACGGGCTTTGTGGTGCCCGCCGGGGAAGGCGACGGTTCTCTTGAAGAAATTATCCGCTGTTTTGCTCAAAAAGAGGGGCCGCGGATTCTTTCCGTAGAACCTCACCTCAAGGTTTTTGCCGGGTTTAAAGATTTGGAAAAAGACGGCGAAACCGGCAGTATTGAAGAAAAGTTTACCTATCCCGATAATCTTTCCTCCTTTGCCGCCGCCTGTTCCGCCTGTCATGCATTGGCTGAAAAAGCCCAGCCGCTGCGTTACGGCATTATCGGAGTAGGCAGTATGGGTACAAGCCATTTTAATTATTATATGCAAGGCCAGCTTAAAGAGATGCGCTTAACCGCCGTTGCGGATATAAACCCGGAGCGGCTGGAAATGGTTAAAGAAGAACTGCCGGAAGTGCTTTGCTTTAATACGGCGGAAGAACTCATGGACTCCGGTGCCTGTGATGCCGTTGTCATAGCCACGCCTCACTACTCCCACCCGGATTTTACAATTTATGCCCTCAATAAAGGGCTTCATGTTTTGGCGGAAAAACCCGCCGGTGTATATACCAAAAGAGTGCGGGAAGCCAATGAGGCCGCCGCAAAGAGCGACAAGGTTTACGCTCTTATGTATAACCAGCGCACCAACTGCCTCTACCGTAAACTCAGGGAGATTGTTCAGGGCGGGGAGTACGGTGAAATCCGCCGTGTAAACTGGATAATCACCGACTGGTACCGCACCCAATCCTATTATGATTCAGGCGGCTGGCGCGCCACCTGGTCGGGTGAAGGCGGCGGTGTTTTGCTTAACCAGGCTCCCCATAACCTTGATCTTTGGCAATGGATTTGCGGTATGCCTTCCAAAATCCGTGCTTTTTGCCATGAAGGTAAATGGCACAATATCGAGGTTGAAGACGATGTGATTATCTATGCCGAGTATCCGAACGGTGCCACCGGTGTTTTTATCACCACTACGGGTGACGCGCCGGGTACCAACAGGTTGGAGATAACCATGGACAAGGGTCATGTTATCTGCGAAGACGGCAAGTTGAAACTATACACACTTGAGACTCCGACAAGCGTGCACTCCGCAACTGCGGCCGGCGGTTTTTCAAAGCCGAAGGGCAGCTGGAGCGAGGTGGAGACAGACGGTTACAATCCTCAGCACGTGGGCGTTCTCAATGCATTTGCGGCCCATATTGTAAGGGGCGAACCCCTTGTTGCCCGCGGAGAAGAGGGCATTTTAGGGCTGTCAATTTCAAATGCGGCTCATCTTTCCTCATGGTTGGGCAAACCTGTAGAATTGCCCGTTGACGAGGACTTGTTCTATAAAATGCTTCAGGAAAAATGTGCGGCTTCCAAAGTTAAAAAAGAGGTGAAGGGCGCCGTTGCGGAAGATATGTCATCTTCCTTCCCCACTTGATGCAAAGACTTATTTAGAGTCCACACCTTGATAGTTTAGAAAGGAAGGCTTGTTTAATGAAAGTTGCATTAGTAGGCTGCGGCGGTATTTCTCATGTCCATATTCAGGGTATACTTGATGACGGCAGGGCACAGCTTGTTGGCGTCGCCGATATAAAGCCCGAACGGGCTCAAAAGGCGGCTCAACGTACAGGGGCGGCCGCATTCACCGATTTGGATGAGATGCTCGATAAAACTCAGCCCGATGTTCTGCACATATGTACTCCCCACTATCTGCATGTGCCTATGGCTCTCAACGCTATGGGGCGGGGTATTCACGTGCTTATTGAAAAGCCTTGTGCCGTTACGGTAGAGGAACTTGAAGAACTCCGTGCGGCTCAACTGAAAACCGGTCTCAAGGTGGGTACCTGCTTCCAAAACCGTTATAACCGCTCCGCCGCCAAACTTAAAAAGATTTTGGAGGATAAAGAATTTTGCGGCGCTCTTTTGGGGGTCAGAGGCTTTGTCACCTGGAACAGGGGAGAGGGATATTATTCCGACGATTGGCACGGCAGGATGAAAATGGAATGCGGGGGAGTGGCTATAAACCAGTCCATTCATACCTTGGATATGATGCAGTATTTGGCCGGTCCCGTTAAATCGGTTAAAGGTCATGTGTTTAATGACCATCTGGAGGGGAAAATAGAGGTGGAAGATACCGCTACGGCCCTTTTGGAGTTTGAAAACGGTGCAAGCGGCATCTTTTACGCTACCACTGCCAACAGCGTGGATTCGCCCGTGTTTGCTGAGTTTATTTGCGAAAACACCGTTTTTCGCATGGAGGGCGACTCTTTGTACGAGGTCACTTCCGACGGCTTCGAAATTGTTAAAACGCCCCCGGAAGAAGGGGAACTCCCCGGTAAGGCCTGTTGGGGAACCGGTCACGCCTCCCTGATTAAAGATTTTTATTCCGCAATTCTGGAGGACAGACCTTTTGAGCTTGACGCCTTTGAAGGCGGCAATGCGGTGGAAATCGTGTTGGGAATTTACCGTTCTTCCGAAACGGGTAAAGTTGAGTTAACTCACAACGTTAAAAAATGAGTTTGGAAAAACAAACCGAAAGGATAAAATGATATGCTTAATCACAACAACTTAAAAGGCAGGGTTGCCGTAATAACCGGAGCAGGCGGTGTGCTTTGCAGCGGATTTGCAAAAGATTTGGCGGAGTTCGGTGTAAAAACCGCCGTTTTGGATTTGAACTTTCAGGCGGCTCAAGCGGTGGCGGACGAAATAACGGCGGCAGGAGGCACGGCATTGCCGCTGAAATGCAACGTGCTGGAGAAAGAATCACTCGAACAGGCCCGTCTGGCGGTCAACGAGAATTTGGGCACCTGCGACATACTTATTAACGGTGCAGGGGGCAACTCCCCGAAGGGAAATACTACAAAAGAAACTTTTGAACTTAAAGATATTACCGAAAAGGCGGAAGATATTAAAACCTTTTTCGATTTGGACCCGGAAGGTATCAAGTTTGTTTTTGACCTCAACTTTTTGGGAACTCTTTTAACCACCCAAACCTTTGCCGCAGATATGGTAGGCAAAGAAAACGCCTGCATTCTGAATATATCTTCCATGAACGCATACAGACCCCTGACCAAAATCCCCGCTTACTCTGCGGCAAAAGCGGCTGTATCAAACTTCACACAGTTCATGGCGGTGCATTTTGCGCCTGTGGGATTAAGGGTCAACGCTATGGCGCCGGGCTTTTTCAGCACCAACCAGAATAAGGCTCGGCTTTATAACGAGGACGGCTCGTTAACTCCCCGGTCGGATAAAATTATTTCACATACGCCTATGGGCCGTTTCGGTGTTCCCGCAGACCTTACAGGAGCATTGCTTTTCCTTTGCGATGAGTCCTATTCCGGCTTTATAACCGGTGTTGTTCTGCCGGTGGACGGCGGTTTTTCCGCATATTCGGGAGTATGATTTTTGCCGATTGTACAAAAAACTATACCCCTGCAAATGCGGGCAATGAGCGTACTGATCTGAGTTTTGAGGAAAACCGATGTTTGTAGATACTGCAAAAATCAAAATCAAGGCCGGCGCCGGAGGAGACGGCAAAGTCTCCTTTCATAGAGAAAAGTATATCTCCGCCGGCGGCCCCGACGGGGGGGACGGCGGCAAGGGCGGCAGCATTATGTTTGTTGCCGATGACAACCTGGCGTCTTTGGCCGACTTTAAGTATAAACGAAAATATGCGGCTGAAAACGGCGCTCCGGGCGAGCCCGGCCGCAGAGCGGGTAAAAAAGGCGCCGACCTCACTATCCGTGTGCCTCGCGGTACCATAATCCGGGAAGCGGAAAGCGGTTCCGTTATGGCGGATATTTCCTCTGACGAACCTTTTGTCGCCGCTAAAGGCGGCAGGGGCGGTTGGGGCAACAGCCATTTTGCCACCCCCACAAGACAGGCGCCCCGTTTTGCCAAAAGCGGTACCCCCGGCGAGGAGTGGGTTGTGGAACTTGAACTTAAGCTGATGGCGGATGTGGGGCTTCTGGGCTTCCCCAATGTGGGCAAATCGACCCTTATTTCCGTTGTCAGTCAGGCAAAACCTGTAATAGCAAACTACCACTTTACAACCCTTTCCCCAGTTTTGGGCGTAGTCTATATAGGCGAGGGGCAATCCTTTGTCATGGCGGATATTCCCGGCCTTATTGAGGGCGCAGGCGAGGGCGTAGGTTTGGGTCACGAGTTTTTACGCCATGTGGAGCGCTGCCGCATGTTGGTGCATGTCTTGGATGCGGCGGGCAGCGAGGGCAGGGATCCGATAGAAGATTTTCAAATCATAAATAACGAGCTTAAGACATTTAACCCCGAACTTGCGGAGCGTCCCCAAATTGTGGTTGGCAACAAAACGGATTTAGCAACACCTGAACAGATTGAGCGTCTGCGGGAGTTTATAACCGGGGCGGGTTACGAGTTTTATACCATGTGCGCTCCCATAGCGGAAGGTACACGGGAACTGATAAACGTTATAGCGGCAAAACTGCAAAAGCTGCCGCCGGTTAAGCGCTATGAGTCCGAGGATATACCCGTGGAATTTTTTGAAAAACGTCAGGAAAGCGGCTTTACCGTTACGGCGGAAGGGGATATTTATTCGGTGGAATCCCCGTGGCTTTTAAAAATTCTTCAAAGAACCGATTTGGATGATTACGAGGCTTTGCAATATTTTCAGCGGGTTCTCATTTCAAGCGGTGTAATTGAAGCCCTTAAAGAAAAAGGAATAAGCGAAGGGGATACGGTTACAATTTATGACTTTGAATTTGAATATGTTCCCTGAGCCGACAGAAGACCCGGGGCTGTTAAGCCCTTTGGCACTTGCATTTTTAGGCGATGCCGTTTATGAGCTGCTTTTAAGGGAAAAATATGTAAAACAGGCCAACCGCCCGGCCGGTGTCCTACACGCCCTGTGCGCTAAAAGCGCCTGTGCGGGGGCACAGGCGCAGGCGTTGCGGCAATTGGTAAAGGTGCTGACCGAAGAAGAAACGGAAATATGCAAGCGGGGCAGGAATGCCAGCCCCGGCCACAAACCCAAAGGTGCCTCACATGCGGATTACCATGCGGCAACGGGTCTTGAGACCCTGTTCGGCTGGCTTTACTTAAAAGGCGACATTGCCCGCCTGCGGGAACTTTTTGAACTTATTTGCAACGAGGAAAATCGGGCGCAACAAAAACCCCGCATTCAATTTTATGGTGATTAAATGAAAAAACTTTTTGATGAAAAATCGAAGTTCTCCTCCGCCGGGGTGTTTACTTTGTTGGCGGACAACTTTTTTTGGATTTTGGGCAGCGCCCTGTATGCGTCCGCCGTTTTAATCTTTGCGGTTCCGAATTCCATAGCCCAAAGCGGTTTCACCGGTGTTTCAATCATGTTGAATAAGCTTTTTGATACCCCGGTGGGGCTTATCTATCTTTTACTTAATGTGCCGCTGATTGTGACTGCCTGGATTATTCTGGGCAGAAAATTTGTGGCAAAAACCCTTTGGGTCACCGTGATTATTTCCGTGTTTTTTGACGCTTTGGCGCCGATTTTGCCCGCCTACACCGGGGACCGACTTTTAGCCGCCCTGTTTTGCGGCGCCCTTTCCGGCACGGGGCTTGCACTGGTGTTTATTCGGGGAGCCACCACCGGGGGTGTGGATGTGCTTGCAAGACTGTTCCGCAAAAAGTGGCCCCACATATCTATGGGGCGGGTCATTATGGTGTCCGATGCTGTCATAGTGGCGGCGGCGGCTCTGGTGTTCCGCAGCGCTGAAAGCGCCCTTTATGCCGCCATAGTTATTTTTGTCAGTTCAAGGGTAATCGACTATATTCTCTACGGTACGGGCAACGGCAAAATGCTGATGGTGGTTACCGACCACGCTGATGAAATTGCCAAAGCCATTACAAAGGAACTCAAAAGAGGTGTAACTATTCTGCCCGTACAGGGCGGTTACACCGGCAACGAAAAACATATGCTGGTCTGCGCCGTGCGAACGGGGGAAGTCACAAAACTCCGCCGCCTTATTCGGGAACATGACAAAAATCCCTTTATAATAATTTCCGAAGCGGGGGAGATAATAGGGGAAGGCTTCAAACTCGGGGAGGATTAGCCTCTAAAGAATTTGACACCAAGCCTATGCAATGCTACAATTTTGTCGAAAATAAAAGATAAAGGCGGATATTTATGGCCGGTCATTCCAAGTGGAACAACATTAAACGCAAGAAAGAAAAAACGGACAGTCAGCGTGCCAAGATCTTCACAAAAATCGGGCGTGAGATTTCCGTGGCGGTAAAAGAGGGCGGACCCGACCCCGGTACAAATTCAAAACTGAAAGATGCCATTGCAAAGGGTAAGGCAAATAACGTTCCCAATGATAATATAGAAAGACTTATCAAAAAAGCGGCGGGAGAAGATTCCGACCTTAATTATGAAGAGATTGTTTACGAA
>DCTF01000090.1:3596-3773 GCA_002329225.1 Ruminococcaceae bacterium UBA1447 | reverse complement strand
CCATTATTTTGACAAATACGGCGGTAATATGGGGCAGACGGGTTGCGTGTCCTTTATGTTCGGCAGGCAAGGCGTTTTTGCTATTGAAAAAGAGGGCGTTGACGAAGAGCAACTTATGGAAGATGCGCTTGAAGCCGGAGCCTCCGATTTGGTTACTGAAGATGAGGTTTTTGTGGT
>DCTF01000090.1:0-3567 GCA_002329225.1 Ruminococcaceae bacterium UBA1447 | reverse complement strand
TCTGGAGGAAAAAGGTTATACTTTTCTTTCCGCCGAGGTGGAGTATATCCCCTCCGTTTACACTACATTAACCTCCGAAGAGGATATAAAAAATATGAGCAAAATGCTCGAAATGTTTGAAGACAACGATGATGTCCAAGATGTTTGGCATAATTGGGAGAATGAGGAGTAAAACAAACCGGCTTAAAAACAGGTAAATATGTTTAAACGCCTCGCAAGGACTGCTTGCGGGGCGCTTTTTTTAAGCGGCGCTTCGGCGCTGTTTTTTATTTCCACTATATGTTGTATATAAGCCCTACCAAAAGGACAATTTTTTTAAAAAAGTTTAAAAAACCTCAAGAATGTTTTAAAAAGCGCTTGCATTTACGGGGCTACCGGTTATAATTAGGAGTGTAAAGGAGCAAATAGGAGTAATTAGGAGCAAATGCGGGAACTTTACGAAGAAAGGGGGATAAAATGCCAATATTTACCGGTATAAACCGTCATACCCTGGACAAACAAAACAGGCTTTTTGTTCCCTCCAAGATGCGCGAAGAACTCGGAAGAGATATTGTGCTCTTTAAGCCGACCAATGGCGACAAATGCATTTATATCTACCCCCAAAAGGTCTGGGAAGAAAACCAGAAAGATATAAACAACGAGCCCGACGGTACGCTGCGGACAATTATGCAACGCCTTTATGCGCAACATAGTGACAAAACAGAAATGGCTCCCCAGGGGCGGGTTACTGTTAACCCCGAGTTTGTTGAATATGCCGGTTTTGTCGGCGAGGTAATTATCGTGGGCGCCGGGCAAAGGATTGAAATCTGGAACCCGGACAATTACGCCGAGATGATGAAGCGGTGTGAGGATATCACCTTCGATATACGTTATTAGTAAATGGTTATGGATTTTTATCATGTCCCGGTTTTTTTCAAAGAGGCGGTGCAAGCGCTTAATATACGCCCTGACGGTATATATGCAGATTGTACAGCAGGCGGCGGCGGTCATTCGGCGGCGATAGCGGAAAATCTGAAAACCGGCAAACTCATAGCTATAGACCGCGACCCGCAGGCCATTGAGTTTTTGAAAGAGAAGTTTAACGACTGTAAAAATATCAGCCTTGTCCACGCCAACTTTTTTAATCTTCGCTCTATCCTCTCAGAGCAGGGTTATGATTGTGCCGACGGGATACTGGCGGATTTAGGGGTAAGTTCCCACCAACTCGACACCCCTCAGCGGGGTTTCTCTTTTCATCAAAACGCTCCGTTGGACATTNNGCGGAAAAAGCGCCGCAGATGTGGTAAACGGGTATTCCGAGGCCGAGCTGAAAAGAATTCTTTACGATTACGGTGAGGAACGTTATTCTCCCTCCATAGCGGCGAAGATAGTTAAGACCCGGGAATTGAAACAGATTCAAACAACTTTTGAACTCGTTGAAATAATCAAAGCCGCTATCCCCGCGGCAGCCCGCCGAGAAGGCGGACATCCGGCGCGCAGAACTTTTCAGGCTATTCGCATTGAGGTTAACGGTGAACTCGAGAACCTCCAAAACGCAGTTGAAACAATGTTTTCACTGCTCTCGCCTTCAGGCAGGCTGGCAATTATCACCTTTCACTCATTGGAAGACAGAATAGTTAAGAAAACCTTCGCGTCGCTTTGTTCGGGCTGTACCTGCCCGCCGGAATTCCCGATATGCGTCTGCGGCAAAATTCCCCAAGGACGGTTGCCCTTTAAAGCGCAAAAACCGAGTTCGGATGAAATGGAACACAATCCCCGCAGCAAAAGTGCAAGACTGCGGGTTATTGAGAAGATAGAAAGGAGAGCATAAATGGCATCTTATAACAGAAATGCGGCTTATGATTCATCTCGCTATGTGTCGCCGGCAGGGACTCAAATGCCCGGCGGGCAGGGCAGACAAAAAGAAGAATCGAAATCGCCAACCCTTGTACCTGCGCCTAAGCTGTCACCGCAGGAACTGAGAAAGAAGAAGATGATGCGGATAACAATGCTGGGGAAGGCTGTCGTCATATTTCTGGTGCTTCTTTCCTTAGCTGTCGTAAAATTAAACGGCAAAGTTAAGATCGATAGAGCGCAAAACCAGCTTTTTCAAGAGATTCAGCTGCTGAATGAAACGCAACGGGAACACGAGCGACTGAGTGCTCAAATTGGTATAATGTACAGCANNACAGCACCGACCGAATCAAAAGCTTTGCCGAAGCTAACGGAATGAGGCCCATGGAAAGAAATCAGACATTTTATCTCGACTGTAAAACCGGGGACAAAGTGGTCAACTACTTGGGGAACCCGGTGGCGGATTAGGTGAAAGCTGAGATGTTTTAAAGAGTGGGGCTTGTCCCCACTTTTTGAGTAAATCAGAGGTTATTATGGAAGTCAGGACTTCGAGGCAAAAACTGAATACGCGTGCTGCAGCAGTGTTGGCACTTATTATTGTTTTGGGCTTTGGACTCAACCTTTTTGGTATTGTAAGGATTCAAGTGCTCAAGGGGGCGGAGTACAAGGCAAAGGCTATAATTAACCAGTTGTCAGGAGATACTATTCCGGCTCAGAGAGGAAAAATTTTAGATGCAAACGGAACGGTTTTGGCAAAAAACTTGCCGACTAAGGATCTTTCAATAAATGTAAAATTAATGCGTACATTTGCACTTGACGAGCAGGAAAAACTGATTGAACGCCTTGCTCCTATAATCGGTTTGAATATTGAAACTTTACGAAAAATGACTCAGGGTGCTTCGGAAAAAACGGAAGAGGTCTTGATTAAAAGAAAACTTGAAGATGAGCAAAGTCAGGGCGTTGAAGCGCTGCAAAAAGAAGCTATACGCACTCCGGAAAATATGAATAAACCGCTTAATAAAATAATGAGGGTGCTGATTTTGCGTGACAGCACTAAAAGATATTATCCCTTTGACTGTCTGGCTTCGACTGTTTTAGGTATGGTCAGTGAAACCGATACGGGTTACGGCTTGGAGTTTTTACGGGAAGAACAGCTGGCCGGTACTCCCGGTAAAAGTCTCGGCGTTAAAGACAGCAGCGGCAGGGCTATTGCCTTTGAGTTTGAAGAGGTTTTTGAACCGATTAACGGGGCTGACCAGATTTTAACAATCGATGTAAACATTCAAAAATTTTTGGAAGACGGACTTAAGGAACTTCTTGAAAACTCAAAAGCCGAAGCCGTTTGCGGAATTATTATGGACCCCAATACCGGGGCTATATTGGGAATGGCTGATTTGCCTAACTTCAATCCAAACAACCCTGAGAAAATCACAGATGAACTTACCGAAAAGAAAATAGCCGCTATTGAGGACGAAACGGAAAGAAATAAACAAAGAATTACCGAGATTCAAAAACAGTGGAACAATGTTTGCACAAACTGGCGCTATGAACCGGGTTCAGTATATAAAACCTTTGTTTCGGCAGCGGTTCTTGAGGAAAAACTCTGGCATCCGGGGGAAACCTACAGTTGTTCGGGAAGTATTACCGTCAGAGACAGAAATATTTCCTGTCATAAGCGCACGGGTCACGGAACTCAGGATTTAACTTTGGGCTACGTCAACTCCTGCAATCCGT
>DCTF01000177.1:8985-14864 GCA_002329225.1 Ruminococcaceae bacterium UBA1447 | reverse complement strand
TAAAACAGGGCTCAAAGATTTATAAAAACTAACCCGATATCATATAAAAGGCGCCTGTGCCCAGGAACCAACAGTAATATTACATTCTTTTGCTTTTTCCAACAAGTCCCCGCTCTTTAAAAATTCAAATTCAAATACCCTTTTTTGCCACTCTCCCTGATTTTCACCGGCACTTTCCAGCGGATATGAGGGATGTAAAAATATTTCACTCACTCCGGGGCCGATATTATCAAGTAAGTCTAAATAAAACTTCTGCAATCCTTCGTAACCGCCCAACTTTGCCATCGAAAAAGGGTTGGCAAGCATATCATCCAACAGCTTAACCCTGTATCGGTCAGCATAAGATAGAATAAATTTGTGGAACCATAATAATGGACGCGGCGCCTTTCTGCCGAATTGCAGCTCAAAAAAGCCTGCTTTTTTGGGAAAACGGAAAGGCAGGTCATGCTCGGCGCAAAAGCGAAAAGCATTTATGAAAAACATGCGTCCGTTAATACCGTAAAGTGTACCTGAATGGCTGTCCGCGTGGTCGGGCTTGCATCCCGCATCACACATAAAACCGTGCTGGGCTTTTAGTTCTTTATCTACATCTTTTGATTTTATTGCAAAGGCCGATTTTAAAATGCTGTGCCGAAGGCCATAAATGTCCTGTAATGACGCCGCCCCCGAATTACTCTGCCAACGCTCCGTTTCACTGTCTGAATTAAGGGTAAAATGAACCCCTGCCGGATACTTCTCGGCAGAACACTTTAACACTGCGGTTTTTGATTCTTTTGCTACCGTCATTAGAGAAGTTGAGGTTATCAGCCCTTTTTCCAGCAGCTCTTCTATGGCCCGATTTGTTTCGCTGTTCATGCCGTAATCATCGGCATTGACAATTAAATATTTTTCGTTATTCATACAGCCTCATCCCTATTTGTTTTGCAAAGTAATTATAACAAAGTTATTAAGATTAGAAAACAATATTAAGCAAAAATTAAGATGCCGCCTTAACTAAGTTAAAGAACGGCATCAATTCCTCATCAATAATACATTCGCTGTATGTTAAGATTTACAGCTCATTACTATCTCTTAAAGCGTTGAGAACTCTTTGGATAAGAAAGTCAAGGAACTCTTTATGTATTTCAGTTTGCTTTTCTTCCATATTAATTTGTGCTGAAAATACGCCTTCCCCGCATTTTAAATACACCGTTGTTTCTTTTGTAGTTGGCAGCGGATACTCTGTCACTTTTTGGATAAATGGAACAGCCTGCCCCGAGCTGAACAAAAACTCCCTTGTTGCCTTTGCTACCGTTTCATGCTTTTGACCGGCACCGAGAATCGCACCGCCGTTGCTAAAATATAAGCTTGTCGTCCCGTCAAACATACATACCAGCGTTGATATAGCGTTATTGACCGGCATATCAATAACGGCGGCATAAACCTGATACTTTTCGCCGACATCAAGGGTGATGTGCAAATCCGCCGGAGTAATATTAAACGCTTGTTCCCTTAAACCCCAGTATACTTCATCAATTTCTTCAACATTTGGTGTGCTTTCTTCAATATTCCAAGACATTTAACATTCCCCCGATGAAAATAATAATTTATCTGCATTTAATTTACTCAAACAGATGATACTAAAATGCTGATATTATTGCAAGGAATTAAGCATTTTCAGGAGTTGAGTCTGGAGTGTAAATTTAATTAAAATCAGAATTTGAGAAAAACCGTTTTATACCTGCTTTGCCTTGACTAAACGGTTACCACGTTATAAAATATGGAGAAATTTTGTTAAAGAGGTAGCTTAGTAATGGTTCTAACTGTGACACTGAACCCCGCAATTGACGTTACTTATTATGTTGACAGCATGACGGCAGGACAGGAAGTTGTGCGTGTTAACCGCAAGGTTAAAACTATGGGCGGCGGCGGAATAAATGTATCAAAAGCTATTTGCATACTCGGCGGAGAAACTATAGCAACGGGTATCATCGGCGGAGATAACGGTCGTTATATTCTCAACACTCTTAATGAGAAAAAAATCGACTCCGATTTTATAGAGATTGAGGAAGAAACCCGTATATGCACAAGCGTAATCGAAGACGAAAGCGGCAGGCATACACGTTTTTTAGAAAAAGGGCCTCTTATAACTGCTGAAGAACTTGAGCGTTTTATTAACAAATACATAGAATTGATGAAGAAGAGCAACATTGTTGTTTTATCAGGCAGTGTTGCTGAGGGAATCGGCAAAGATATCTACGCTCAACTTATTAAACTTGCTAAAAAAAACAACAAGCTTGTGGTTTTGGACACATACAAAGAATTTCTCCAAATCGGACTCGGCGCCTGTCCGGATATTATTACCCCGAACAGAGAGGAATTCGGCGCCTACTTGAATAGAAGTATAGAAACGACTGATGAAGCCGTTGCGGCCGCTAAGGAGCTCAACAAAAAAGGCATTGAAACCGTTATCGTTTCCCTCGGAGCGCAAGGCGCNNGGCGCCGCTTTTGTTCAGCAAGATAAAGCAGTCCATTGCAAACCGCCCGTTGTTAAAGAAGTTAATTTTGTAGGCTGCGGCGATACACTTGTTGCCGGCTATGTTTACGCTATTGAAAAAGGTTTGCCCTTTGACGAGTGTGCACGGATTGCCATTGCCGCTTCCGCTGCAAATATTGAAAATGAGGATAACGCATTCTTTGAGTTACCCCGTTTCAGACAGATACTTGAACAGGTTGAGTATGCAGAATATTAATAGTTATCTTTAATTGTTTAATGGGGGCTGTGCAAATTCCGTTTTGCACAGCCCTTTTAATAATTGCCAAATTGATTTAATCATAGCATCAAAATGACAAACTCTTAATTATCAAAATGATAAAACCGTGTTGACACAAATGTTATATTATGTTATATTCTGCAGGCAATATAAATTTATTGTTAAGGTGAAGCGATGAACAGCCTGCGTCGAGACAAAATACTAAGGTTTATTGAAGAAAATTCTGCGGCAACCGTTGCCCAGTTGCGTGAGCTTTTCCCCGATATCAGCGTTATGACTATACACAGGGATTTGGAGTTCTTGTCAAAAAAGGGCGCTATCAATCGGGTCAGAGGCGGAGCAAGAGCGGTGGCCAACGCCTCGGAGCCGTCTTTCGGTGAGCGAGTAACCGAAAACAGCTCATTAAAGATCTTCATGGCAAAAAAAGCGCTCGAACTGATAAAGCCCAAAACCTGTATCTATTTGGACGCAGGAACCTCCTGCCTCGCTTTGGTAAAACTTTTACCCGATATTGAGGCTGATATCTACACAATTGCGCCAAACATTGCCATTGAGTTGTTGCACCTTAAAAAGCCTGCAATTCATATCTGCGGCGGCAATCTGAACCGCGCCAATCTTGCTCTTTCCGGGCAAATCACTTTAAACAGTTTAAATGATATACATATAGACATCGCTTTTATAGGCAGCGGAGGCTTCAGTTTTGAAAAAGGTTTTACCTGCGGCAAAGAAAGCGAAGCCTTAACCAAAGCCCTTGTAATGAAGAATGCAGGTAAAACGGCGGCTTTAACCGACAGTTCCAAATTTGGCAGAAGCCTGCCNNGATTATAGTGAATTTGATTATTTTATAAGCGACGGTGAACTGCCAAAAGACTTTTTTCAAAAAGCGGCAGAATATAGTGTAAAAATTATATAAACAATAAATGGAGGGAATTACATTGAGAACAACTGCCGTCAGGCTTTACGGTAAAGAGGATCTTCGTCTTGAAAGTTTTGATTTACCCCCGATTAAAGAGGACGAAATACTTGCCCGGGTAGTGTCGGACAGTATCTGTATGTCATCTTACAAAGCGGCTATTCAGGGAGCCGACCACAAAAGAGTACCTGACGATGTAGCGGAATATCCGGTAATAATCGGCCATGAATTTTGTGGAGAACTTGTTGAGGTAGGCTCAAAGTGGTTGGATAAATACAAGCCTGGGGATAAGTTTGTTATTCAGCCTTCACTTAACTACAAAGGCAGTCTCGACGCTCCGGGTTACTCCTTCCGCTATATAGGCGGGAATGCAACTTATATTATTATCCCTAAAGAAGTAATGTTAATGAATTGCCTTTTACCCTACGAAGGTAAGTCCTGGTTTGCCGGCTCGCTCACCGAGCCGCTATCCTGCGTAATCGGTACTTTTCACGCTATGTATCATACGGTGCGAGGTAGCTATGAACATAAAATGGGCATAGTTCAGGGTGGTAAAACCGCTATTTTAGCGGGCGCAGGACCCATGGGGCTTGCAGCTATCGACTATGTTCTTAATTGTGACAGACGCCCCGGAATTTTGGCCGTTACCGATATTGAACAGGGACGCCTTGACCGTGCGGCTGAGCTGCTCAGTCCTGCTGTTGCTAAGGAGCGGGGTGTAGAATTAAAATACTTTAATACGGCTAAAATAACTGACGCAAAGGAAGTGTTAACCGCCTTTGCAGGCGGCGGCTATGACGATGTGCTTGTTTTTGCGCCTGTACGCTCTTTGATTGAGCTTGGCGACAGCATGCTTGGGGCAGACGGTTGCCTCAACTTTTTTGCAGGCCCCTCTGATCCAGATTTTACCGCCGAGTTTAATTTTTATAATGTACATTATGCCTCTACCCATGTGGTAGGAACATCCGGCGGGAATACGGGAGACATGTTGGAAGGTCTTGATATGATGGCAAAGGAACAGCTCACCCCCTCTATTCTTGTTACCCATATTGGAGGATTGGATGCTGTTATAGATACCACTCTTAACCTGCCGAAAATTCCCGGAGGAAAGAAACTGATATATAACGGCATTTCTCTTCCGCTTACCGCTATCAGTGATTTTGAGCTTGCCGGAAAAACGAATCCCCTGTTTGCTCAACTTCATAAACTGATTACTGAAACCAACGGTTTGTGGAATGAAGAGGCGGAAAAGTATCTGCTTGAAAATGCCGAAAAAAACTGACTGAACTTGGATCGGAGGATAAAGTTATGGCTGTAGGAGTTTTGATGCCCAAGGCGGGTATCACTGTAGAAACATGCATGATAACCAAGTGGGAGAAAAAGGTGGGCGACGCCGTTGAGGTCGGCGATATTCTCTTCTCTTATGAAACCGACAAGGCGGCGTTTGAGTGCGAAAGCACTGCGGACGGAGTTTTGCTTGCAATCTTCTTTGATGAGGGCGACGAGGTCCCCGTTCTGACAAATGTTTGCGCCGTAGGCGCCGAGGGGGAAGACTTTTCCTCTCTGCTGCCTGATACCGGCGATTCCGCCGAGAAACCTGCGGACGACAATGCGGTTCGGAATGTTCCGGTTGATGAAAGTTCGGACTCCCCTGCTCCCGTTACATATTCAGCAGAAGAAATTAAAATCTCCCCCAGGGCAAGGAACCTTGCCGAAAGAATGGGCATTGATGCCGCTTCAGCAAATCCTTCCGGACCTTATGGAAGAATTCTGGAACGGGACATTCTGAAAGCGGCGGAAAAGCGTTTTGGCACACAGCCCGATAAAGACGGTTTTGTTGCAGCTGCTCCCGCAGATTCCGCTGAGCCGGGCTACTTTAGCGGAGGAGAGTATACAGACATTCCTTTTAATAAAATAAGAGCCGCCATAGCTCAAGCGATGAGCGCTTCCCTTTCTTCGGGCGCACAACTTTCCGCGCATCACAGTTTTGACGCTTCCGCCATTTTGGAACTCAGAAAAAAGATTAAAGAAAATACGGAGCGTGTGCCTTTTTATAACATCACAATAAACGACCTCATTCTGTATGCCGTTTCGAGGGTGCTGTTAAATCATCCGGACTTAAACGCCCATATTGTTGAAGGTCAAATTCTGCGCAGATTTAAAGATGTTAATTTAGGCGTAGCCGTTGACACTCCAAGAGGGCTAATGGTGCC
>DCTF01000177.1:0-8963 GCA_002329225.1 Ruminococcaceae bacterium UBA1447 | reverse complement strand
GGAGATTTCCGTAGAGGCTAAGGATTTGGCTAAGCAGGCACAGGCAGGAACTATAAACCCCGACTTACTGCAGGGCGGAACTTTTACCGTTACAAACCTCGGTACTTTGGGGGTAGAAATGTTTACACCGGTACTTAATCCCCCGCAGACCGGCATTTTAGGCGTGTGCAACATANNCTGCAAAACTGAAAGGCAATGACGGTTTTTACAAACCTTATCCGGCAATGGGGCTTTCCATCACATATGACCACCGTGCCGTAGACGGAGCACCGGCGGCACGATTTATGCAGGAATTGACCAGCTTTTTAGAAAATTTTTCAAATCTTCCCGATAATAAATAAAAGTAAATAATAAGGAGTACAAAATGGAACATTTTGACCTGATTGTTATAGGCGGAGGCCCTGCCGGATATCTCGGTGCCCAAAGGGCGGCCCAAGGCGGTATGAAAACCGCACTTTTTGAAGAACGTGCGTTAGGCGGGGTTTGCCTTAATGAAGGCTGTATACCTTCAAAAACTCTTTTACATTCGGCTAAAGTGCTGGATTATGCCATGTACGGCGATAAATACGGAGTATCAGCCGACAATGTTACTTTAGACCACGGTGCCGTAATTCAACGCAAAAACAAGGTTGTCAAACAACTTGTCAGCGGCATTGAATTTACTATGAAAAAGTGCAATGTTTCCGTTTTTGATAAACGTGCCTTAATAAAGGGGCGGTCTGAAAACGGCTTTGTTGTTTTGGCTGACGGCATAGAATACAGCGCCCGTAACCTGCTCATTGCAACCGGTTCCTCACCTGTTCTGCCCCCGATACAGGGGCTTGAAAAAGCTCTTGAAAGCGGTTTTGCCCTTACAAACAGAGAAATATTAGACCTGCAATCACTGCCTGAAAGCCTTGTTGTAATCGGCGGCGGTATTGTCGGTCTTGAAATGGCCTCATATTTTAACTCCGCAGGCGTCAAGGTAACGGTAATCGAGATGCTGGAAAATATTGCAGGCTCCATAGATGTCGGAATATCCGATATTCTGATGAAGAATTACAAGAAAAAGGGTGTAGAATTCAAACTTCCCTGCAAAGTTACCGGCTTTGACAACAATTCCGTTACGTTTGAAGAAAAGGGAGAAAGTAAAACTATAGAAGCGTCTAAAGTTCTGCTGTCTGTGGGAAGAAAGCCGAACATAAAGAATATCGGTTTGGAGAATATCGGTGTTTACACTGAAAAAGGTGCAGTTGTAACCGACGATAAAATGCAAACCAACATCTCAGGAGTTTATGCTGCGGGGGATGTGAACGGAAAATCCATGCTCGCCCATACCGCATACAGGGAAAGTGAAGTAACGGTAAATAATATGCTCGGCAAGCGTGATTTTATGCGTTATTTTGCAATTCCCAACGTAGTATATACAAATCCGGAGGTCGCCTGTGTTGGAGAAACAAAACAGACCGCAGAACTGAAAGGGTTTGAAGTTAAAACGGCTGAAACCTCAATGCGTATGAGCGGACGCTATCTTGCGGAAGTTGAAGGCGGTAACGGGATAGTTAAAATTGTGGTAAATGCAAAAGATAACCGTTTACTGGGTGTACATTTAATCGGCAGCTACGCTTCCGAGATGATTTTCGGCGCTGCTCTTATGATTGAGGCCGGTATGATTATCGAACAAATAAAAGAGCTTGTATTCCCCCACCCTACCGTTTGCGAGGTAATCAGAGAAGCGGCCTTCCTTTTATAGACATTTATAAAAAGCTGAAAGATGAAAAAAGGAGATTATTACTATGCCAAAGTCACTGTTTGTTGATCCGAAAACCACACGAGCTCCCGGAGAAATTCTTTTTGAAAGTATTCCGGTAAACACTTATAACAAGAGCATTGAAGATGAAAAGGCTAACTTTTCATCTGAGGATTTTATGCGCATTTTTAGGGATATAACCATTTTGCGGGAGTTCGAATCAATGCTGAGCCAGATAAAAACTCAGGGCGTTTATAACGGTGTAGAAACCACTTATCCCGGTCCTGCGCATCTGTCCATAGGTCAAGAGGCGTCTGCCGTAGGACAGGCCTATTTGCTGGGACGTGACGATTTTATTTTCGGCAGCCACAGGAGCCATGGAGAAATCCTTGCAAAATCCCTTTCATGCATTGCCAAGCTCAATGACAACGAGCTAATGACCGTTATGGAGGAATTTCTTGACGGAAAAATTCTCAGAGCCGTTGAGAAAATGAGCAAACCCGAAAGTGTAAAAGAGCTGGCAATTGAGTTCATCATCTACGGCGCTCTGGCGGAGATTTTTGCTCGTGAAAACGGTTTTCACAAAGGCTTGGGCGGCTCAATGCATGCTTTCTTCCTTCCTTTCGGCGTTTATCCGAATAATGCTATCGTCGGCGGTTCAGCTCCTATTGCTACCGGTGCGGCGCTCTACAAAAAGTGCAATAAAAAAGACGGTATTGTTATCTGCAACATCGGCGACGGAGCGTTGGGTTGCGGTCCCGTTTTAGAGGCAATGAACTTTGCGGCAATGGATCAGTTCAGAACACTTTGGGAATCTGAGAAAAACGGCGGTCTACCAATACTGTTTAACATATTCAATAACAGTTACGGTATGGGCGGTCAAACCCGAGGCGAAACTATGGCGTATGATATGCCTGCGAGAATCGGCGCCGGTGTCAGCCCCACACAGTTACATGCAGAGCGGGTTGACAGTTTTAATCCTCTTGCAGTAATTGACGCTATGAGGCGTAAAAAGTCATTACTGCAAAAAGGTGAGGGGCCGGTTCTTCTCGATGTGATAACATACCGATATTGCGGGCACTCCACCTCCGACCAAAACGCTTATCGTTCAAAAGAAGAAATGGATGCCTGGAACAGCGTTGACCCCACCGTTACATACAGGGAAGCTTTAACCGAGGCAAAGATTGCAAGCGACAGTGATTTTGAAGAGATTTGGGATAAGACAAGGCAGCGCATGACAAAGATTTGCCGTTGGGCATCCGACAAGGAGATATCCCCTTATGTTGACTTTAAAAAGAACCGGTATTTTGTCGAAGGACTGATGTTTTCCAACGAAAAGAAGGCTAAAACCGGAANNGAAGCGGTGAACCCGAAGTTCTCACCCCTAAAGACGAATGTGCAAGCTACTTAAAAATCAAAGATAAGGTACGTACCGCCTTCATCGACGGCAAACCTACACCTAAGCTGAAACTTTATAACATACGTGATGCTATTTCCGAATCCTTGCTTGACAAATATTATGAAGACCCGGCCATGATTTCTTACGGAGAGGATATTCGCGATTGGGGCGGCGCTTTTGCCATCTACAGAGGTTTTGCGGATTCTCTTCCCTATTCCCGACTTTTTAACTCCCCTATTTCGGAAGCAGCTATTGTGGGTTCCGCCGTCGGTTACGGTCTTTGCGGCGGCAGAGCGGTTGTTGAATTGATGTATGCGGATTTTATAGGCCGTGCCGGTGACGAAATATTTAACCAACTTTCCAAATGGCAGTCCATGAGTGCCGGGATACTCAAAATGCCGGTTGTACTTCGGATATCCGTTGGCGCAAAATACGGCGCACAGCACTCACAGGACTGGACAGCCCTGTGTGCCCACATACCGGGACTAAAGGTCTGCTTCCCCGCCACGCCCTATGAAGCAAGAGGACTGATGACTGCGGCTTTGAACGGTACGGACCCGGTTGTATTCTTTGAAAGTCAGCGGCTGTATGATATGGGCGAAATGTTCAGAGAAGACGGTGTTCCTGCCGAGTCTTATGAGATTACTATCGGTGATACAAATACCGTAAAAACCGGCAGCGATATTACCTTGCTGACAATCGGTGCAAGCTTGTACAAGGCTGTGGAAGCGGCCAAGGAACTTGAAGAAAAATACGGTCTTTCTGCTGAAATTATTAACCTGCACTCTCTGGTACCCCTTAACTATGAAAAAATTGTGGAATCCGTTAAGAAAACAGGCAAGGTTCTGCTTGCTTCCGATGCCTGTGCCAGAGGTTCATTTTTGAATGACGTGGCAAGAAATATCAGCGAAATGTGTTTTGACTATTTGGACGCTCCTCCCGTTGTGGTCGGTGCGCAAAACTGGATTACGCCGCCCTTCGAGTTTGACGAGTTTTTCTTCCCTCAAAAATCATGGATACTTGATGCGATTAATGAGAAGATTGTTCCTTTAGCGGGTCATGTACCCACTGTTGATTTTACTTCAGTAGAACAGATGCGGAAAGCTAAAGCCGGAGTATAATCAAAACATTTGCGGAGGTTGGAATAATGAAATCGGAGAGCACTTTATTGCATTACCCGAAACCCGCCCGTGCCTGGACACAGGCCTTGCCCGTAGGAAACGGAACATTGGGTGCAATGATATTCGGAGGTCTTGACAGGGAGCGTTTAGCTCTGAACCATGATGAGCTTTGGACCGGCTTTCCTCAAGACAGGAGCCGAACGGGAAGCTACGTTCATTTTCCAAAAGCAAGGCAGTTGGCTCTTGACGGCAAGCTTAATGAAGCACAAGACCTCTTGGAAAAGGAATGGCTGGCTACCCGAACACAGGCCTACATGCCTCTTGGTGACCTCATAATTTATTTTGAAAAGCCGGGCAAACCGGAAAGTTATCGCCGCAGCCTGGATTTGACTACCGCTACAGCGCTTACCGAATACAGGATAAACGACACCGTTTTCAAGCGTGAAGTCATTGCCTCCTTCCCCCATAAGACCATTGCAATCCACCTGAGTGCCAAAGGGAAAGAAAAACTGAACTTTAAAATAAGGCTGAACAGTAAACTAAAATCTAAGGTTTATGTGAAAGACGATATACTTTGGCTTGAAGGAGAATGTCCCTCCGAGTTTAACAGCGGCGGCATTGATCATAACATGGTTTATAACGATAAGGATGAATTGCGCGGAATTCAGTTTCTCAGCGGCGTAAGAGTAATATGCAACGGTACCGTCACCTTCGATAAAGCCTCTATTTCGGTAAACGGCGCCAAAGAAGCCGCTATTTATTTTTGTGCCGAAACAAGTTTTAACGGTTGGCAAAATCAGCCTTTCATCAACGGTAAAGAGTTCAAAAAAACCTGTAAGAGCCGGCTTGAAAACCTCGGCGATTATAAAGAGATTAGAGCTGCACATATAGAAGACTATCGTTCCTACTTTGACCGTGTGGAAATTGACCTCGGCAGCGACAACAGGAGCGACACCCCCACCGATAAAAGATTAAAGGCTTTTGAGAAAAAGAAAAATGACCGGGGGCTTTATTCCCTGCTATATAATTACGGCAGATACCTTGCTATAGCCGGTTCAAGAGAGGGTTCACAACCGCTGAACTTGCAAGGAATATGGAACGAAAAAATTGTTCCCCCCTGGAACTCAAATTATACCGTAAATATAAACACCGAAATTAACTATTGGCCTATGCTCCCCTGCAATATGCCGGAACTTCATCTGCCTTTGATTGAGATGATTAAAGACATTTCAATATCCGGAATATCCACAGCCAAAGAGCACTATGATGCACCGGGGTTTGTCTGCCACCATAATATTGATCTTTGGCGTCATACCGTACCCGTTTCAGGTCAGGCTGTTTATGCATTCTGGCCCATGGCATCGGGCTGGCTTTGCCGTCATCTTTTTGAGCATTATGAGTATATGCGGGATGAAGAGTTTTTAAGGGATACGGCTTATCCTATTATGAAGTCGGCGGCGGAGTTCTATCTTTTTTACCTTGTAGAGGACAAAAACGGCGCTTTGATTGCAGCGCCCTCCACCTCGCCGGAAAACACCTTTACATATCGGGGCAAGTCATGTTCAGTATCACAGACGAGTACAATGACTATGGCTATTATCAAAGACCTGTTTATCAGTTGCATACGCTCCGCTGAGATTTTAGATTTCGACCATGATTTTGCCGCTTTGCTAAAGCAAAAACTTGAGCTTATGCTTCCCTTCCAAATCGGCAATAAGGGGCAGCTTTTGGAATGGTATGAAGAGCATGAAGAAAGGGAGCCGCATCACCGTCATGTTTCACACCTTTATGCCTTACATCCGGCACGCCTCATTAATACGGAAGATACACCTGAACTGACTGAAGCCTGCCGCAAAACACTGGAACTCAGGGGCGATGACGGCACCGGCTGGAGCCTCGGCTGGAAAATCAACTTCTGGGCTCGCCTGAGAGACGGCGACAGAGCCCTGACTTTATTGGAAAAGCAATTGCGTTTTGTCCGTTCATGCAGCTTCAATTATATGGGAGGAGGCGGAACTTACGCCAATCTGTTTGACGCTCATCCTCCATTTCAGATAGACGGTAACTTCGGTGCGGTAAGCGGAATAAATGAGATGCTGATGCAATCCGACGGTGAAAACATTTGGCTTTTACCCGCCTTACCCTCAAAATGGCAAAAAGGGCACATTAACGGGCTTCTTGCCAAGGGCGGCATACTGGTTGATATCAAATGGAAAAACGGCAAATTNNAAGGTAAGGGGAGGGTAAAAGTTGTTTGGGGCGATTACCGTGCCGAACATAAGCTTGACGGAAACAAACTTGATGTTGATGTTAAATAAGTATGAAAGCCAATCTTTACGATTTTGACAAAACTGTTTTCCCGACAGACTCGGAAACAATATTCTGGCTGTTTTGTTTGAAAAAACAGCCGAGTCTGTTACGCTATTTACCCAAACAGTTTTTTGCGTTAATTAAGTTTATCTTTAAAATCGGCGATATGGACAGAAACAAATCCAAGCTGTTTTCATTTTTGAAATCGGTAGACCACAAGAAAATGGTAGAAGCCTTTTGGGAAGAAAACGAAAAGCATATATATCCCTTCTTTGTCCAAAGGGACCGCAGTTTACCCACCGTGGTCTGCTCAGCCTCGCCGGAGTTCCTGCTGCAGAGCATTTGCGACAAATTCGAAGTAGATATACTGATAGGCACAAGGATGAATCCGAACACGGGAACTATTGAAGGGCGAAACTGCAAAGGTGAAGAAAAAATCAGAAGAATTAAGGCGCAAATCCCTGAATACGAGTTCGACTGCGTTTATTCGGATTCCTTAAAAAATGACGGTCCCCTCTTTGCATTAGGTAAAAAAAACTTTTTGGTAACCGGAGGGAAAGTTAAAGAGATAAACCTGCAGTAATAAAACTCCATAGTCAACAATCAATCTTGTTTTTAAAAAAAAGTAACCGGATTGCAAAAAAGCTCTGCAATCCGGTTACTTTAATTTTTCGATTTAGAACAGGTAAGTTCTTGTTTCATAAGGTTTTGTTATAAACTCGTTTGCCCCCGGATTGTCTACCGGATAATTTGAAAGAGCAAGTTCGCCTTTGCTCAAATCAAAGCCCTTGGGCGCTTTGAACTTTACAGGTTTCTCGGTAAAGGAATTAATTGTCAATAAACGCTTACCGTTAAGATTACGCTCATAAACATAAAGGGTTTTGCTTCTCTTATAATGCTCTTTGTAGTCGCCGTAAATAATTACAGGGTTTTCCTTGCGCAATTTAAGAAGTTTACGGTAATAATGGAGCAAAGAGTTTTCGTCTTTTTCCGCCGCTTCCACATTGACTTCGGTGTAGTTTTTATTAATGTAAAACCAGGGTTTATCCGCCGTTGTAAAGCCTGCATTTTTTTGGTCATTCCACTGAACCGGTGAACGGGCGTTATCTCTTGCGGCAGTTTTTGCAATGTCCATTATTTTATCATGCTTAAAACCAAGTTTTCTAAACAGCTTGTAAGTGTTCTGCGTTGCCACATCTGCATACATTTCCAGCTCGGGAAGTTCCAGGTTTGTCATACCGATTTCCTGCCCCTGATAAATAAAGGGAGTGCCTCTTTGACAGATATACATAGTGGCAAGCATTTTGCCGCTTTCAACTCTATACTTTTCGCTGCCGTAACGGCTTATTATACGGGGATGGTCGTGGTTTTCAATATAAAGGGCATTCCAGGCCTTGCCGTAAAGTTTGTTTTGCCAATTAGTGAACACTTTTTTGAGTTTTCTCAGGTTGAAAGGCCTTCTGACCCACTCGATAAACAGGCAATCGGCTTCCATATGCTGAAAATGGAACATCATATTAAGTTCCTGATCGGGGCCTTCCGTGATATAGTTCAGTGCAACTTTAGGCCTCATCATGGGCGCTTCACCTATTGTCACACAGTCATAATGCTTAAGAACATCATTTTTGTATTCGGAAAGAAATTCGTGAATACGGGGGCCGTTTGCATAGTTTTCTATGCCTCTGGCTGCAGGCATTAAGGGAAAACCGTTGGGGAGACCGTCTTTTTTAGAAATATAAGTAATTACGTCTTCACGGAAGCCGTCCACGCCTAAATCCAGCCAGAAGCGAAGTATGTCTTTAATTTCTTCCCTGACTTTCGGATTGTCGTGGTTCAGATCCGGCTGTTCAACGGCAAAAACGTGCAGATAATATTTATCCAATTTTTCGTCATATTCCCAACCCGGGCCCGGAAAACTGGAAAGCCAGTTGTTGGGAGGTTTTTTTCCGCCTTTTCTGCCCTTGCGCCAAAAGTAGTAATCGTGGTAAGGATTATCTTCACTTTTTCTGCTTTCTTTAAACCATTCGTGTTGGTCGGAGCTGTGGTTCACAACCAAGTCCATAATAATTTTCAGGCCTTTGGAATGGGCAAGCTCCAGCAGTTCTTTAAACTCCTCAAGTGTACCGTACTCGGGCGCAATATCTCGATAGTCGGCAACGTCATAGCCGTAGTCTTTCTGAGGCGATTTGAATAGGGGAGAAAACCAAATAGCTGTAACTCCAAGACTCTTAATATAATCCAGTTTGGATATAATGCCTTTTAAGTCCCCTATCCCGTCCCCATTGCCGTCACAAAAACTGCGCGGCCAAATCTGGTAGACCACCATCTCTTTATACCAATGTTTGTTTAAACCTTGCGCTGACAATAAAATCACCACGTATTAAATAATATATTTATAATTTAC
>DCTF01000053.1 GCA_002329225.1 Ruminococcaceae bacterium UBA1447 | reverse complement strand
CACCTCTGGGAATCGGGGAGAAAAAGGAGTAAAAAGAAACGACGCCCGTCACTTCGGACACGGGTATACCCAATCCGTCAGCTACACGCCGTTGCAGTTCCAGAGGCAAGTAACCGTAGATGTTTTGGGCAGCATGAAGAACCTGAATTAAACTGCCTTCTTTGCCCTTGTACAACTCTAAAATTGCATCTACTTCACTAAACTCGTCATCCGGATTCGGACAATGCTCGCATTTTGTATTTGTCTTTACCTCGTTCATTTGCTCCTCCTTGATAATTTGTGCCGCATTATTACTACCTGAAATTAATAATACCGTGCGACCTTATTATCGGATATTGTATCACTATTTAAACCTTTCGTAAATCTTTTTTTAAGTTAAATTGATATTTTTATTGATATTGACAATAAAATATGCGTTTTTTTCTTATATACGGACTTTTACCAGTAAATAAACTCAGTCCGAAACTCAAAAGTTTCGGACTGTTTGGAGCTGCTAATCGGATTCGAACCGATGACCTCATCCTTACNNCTAACCAGCTGAACTACCGGGCCATTGACTGTCCTCTGTTCACAGACGGACGAACCGTATATTAACACAGGCAAATAATTATTGCAAGGCCTTTTTGAAAAAACAGAAGTGCCTTGAGAGGTTTTCTTCACTTATTTAAGCGGTACTTACGATTTTTTTTGCTTTTTTATTCAATTTATATTAAGCCGCACTTGATTTTAAGGTACCCATTATCTATAATCTATGTGTTAAAAAAACTATTGCTGACACGATGGTGAAAGGCGGTGGCTCCTAATTGAAACTTCTTAAAAGTCGCATCCTGCAAGAAGCTGAAATACCCGAACCCGGCGTTTTGAAGGTAGACATGTTTCTCAACCACCAGATTGACGTTTCTTTGCTTAATGAAATCGGCAAAGAGTTTTACAGGCGTTTTGCAAATGATAATGTAAACAAAATACTTACTGTAGAGGCTTCCGGCATAGGGATTGCCTGTATTGCCGCCCAATATTTCGGCGTTCCGGTTGTTTTTGCCAAAAAAGGTATTAACCGCAATGTGGGTAATGATGTATATTCAGGCAAGGCTGTTTCATTCACTAAATGTGATTGTCCTGTTATCGGCGTTTCCAAAAGATACCTTAGCGAAGAAGACCGTGTTTTAATTTTAGATGACTTTTTGGCCCACGGGTCCGCCCTGATGTTACTTTCAGATATTGTCAGGCAATCCGGTGCCGAACTTGTAGGAGCCGGAATAGTAATAGAAAAAGCCTTTCAACCCGGCGGGAAAAAGCTCAGGGAAGCCGGTCTTCGCATAGAATCTCTTGCTGTGATAAAATCAATGGACAATGGACTCATTGTCTTTGATGAATAAAATTGGGAGGAATATTGATGAAAAAGTTAACCAAGGCACTCGCAATCATTCTGGCAGCTGCACTCGTGTTTTCCCTGGCAGCCTGTGACGGGCTTCCGGAAAAAGAAGAGACTTCTACAACTGCCGCCGCAGGAACCGCTCCGATCGCTAAAGACAAGATTAAGATCGGCGTACTTCACATCACAAGCATTGAAGAAACATCGGGCTATACTTTTGCCCACCACTCCGGCATTCTTGAAATGAAGAAAAATATCGGCTTGAATGACGACCAGGTCATTGAAAAAGACAAAATTGACGATAATGATCAGGCAGCCACAAAAACCGCCATTCAGGAGATGATCGATGCCGGATGTGATGTGATTTTTGCCACCAGCTTTAACTACATGCACACCATGGAAGAATTTGCTAACGATCGNNAACTTCAACAACTACTTCGGCCGCATTTATGAATCCCGTTACCTTGCCGGTATAGCCGCAGGACTGAAAGCCAAAGAGCTCGGTCAGCCTTTACTCGGTTTTGTTGCCGCACAGGATGTCAACAACTCGGAAGTTACCGGCGGAATCAACGCCTGGGCGTTGGGTATACAATCGGTCTATCCAGAAGCGCTTGTAAAAGTTAAGGTCACCGGCAGCTGGTATGACCCGCAGAAGGAAGCGGAAGCCGCTAAAGCTCTTATTGATGCAGGCTGCTTTGTGCTCGGTCAGCACAGCGACTCCGACACCACACAGACCGAGGCGGAAAAAGCTGGCAAGTTCGGTTGCGGTTACAACTCAGATATGACCGAGTTTGCTCCCAAGGGCCACCTTTGCGCACCGATTTGGAATTGGGGCGTATACTACACCGAAGCGGTTCAACAGGTTATCAACGGAACATGGAAGCCCGTCAACTACTACGAGGGCATGAATAAGGGTCTCGTAGACATTTCCCCGATTAATGAGGCAGTTGCCGCAAAGGGCACCGCTGAAGCAATTGCCGATGCAAAGGCCAAAATACAAGACGGTTCATTCTTCGTGTTCACCGGTCCGTTGGTTGACAATAAAGGCAACCAGATACTTGCCGAAGGCGAGAAGCTTACCGATGCGCAAATCACAGGAGGCATCAATTACTACATCAAGGGTGTAGATCTTCTCTAATCCATTCCGGGGGGGAGCGGGCGCTCTCCCCGCCTTTTTTTATCCGGCCGGGGGCACATTTTATTGTGCCCCCTGTTTGTTAACGGGAGTGTGTGATGGAAAAAACTGAAGTCGCTATCGAGTTGTCCGGCATAACTAAAACATTCGGTACCGTAATAGCCAACGACAATATAGATTTATCAGTTAATTCGGGTGAAATTATCGCTTTGTTGGGCGAAAACGGTTCGGGTAAAACAACGCTTATGAACATGCTTGCTGGCATATATTATCCCGACAGCGGAAAGATATTTATAAACGGCAATCCTGTTTCTATAAAGTCGCCCAGAGATGCCTTTGATTTGGGGATCGGTATGATCCACCAGCACTTTAAACTTATCGACGTCTTTACCGCCACCGAAAACGTGGTGCTGGGCTTACCCGGAAAATTAAAGCTTGACATGAAAACCGCCCGGGAAAAAGTGGTGGAGATATGCAACAAATACGGCTTTGAACTTAATCCCGACCAGAAGGTTTACGATATGACGGTTTCTCAAAAGCAAACCCTTGAAATCGTAAAGCTCCTTTACCGTAAAGCCGACATCCTTATACTTGACGAACCCACTGCTGTTTTAACCCCACAGGAAACCAAAAAGCTGTTTGCGGTTTTGCGTAACATGCGCAACGACGGCAAGTCGATAATAATAATCACCCATAAGCTCCATGAGGTGCTTTCGGTTTCCGACCGGGTGGCGATACTGCGTAAAGGCGAATATGTCGCAACGGTTGAAACCAAAGATGCCACCGAGCTGTCCCTTACCGAAATGATGGTGGGGCGTAAAGTTGACCTTAACATCCTCCGCAACGACGTGGTAAACCCCATAAAACGAATAGATGTCCAAAATCTTTCGGTGGTAAACCACGAAGGACGCAAAGTCCTTGACAATATTTCATTTGAACTGTATGGCGGAGAAATTTTAGGTATTGCCGGTATTTCGGGAAGCGGGCAAAAAGAACTGCTTGAAGCAATAGCGGGATTACAGAAAACCAGTCCGGGCAGTAAAATTGAATTTTATCCTCCGGGCAAAGAAAACGACGCTAAATCCCTTTTGGGCAAATCCCCAAAGGAAATCAGAAACTATGGCATAACCCTATCCTTCGTTCCGGAGGACAGGTTGGGAATGGGCCTTGTCGGCTCAATGGGTATTCCCGAAAACATGATGCTTAAAACTTATAACGAAGAAAACGGCTTTTTCCTTAACCTTAAAAACCCCATTAAGGATGCCGAGAAAATAAAAATCGCCCTTGAGGTGGCTACCCCGTCGTTGAACACGCCGGTGCGCACTCTGTCGGGCGGTAACATTCAAAAGGTGCTGGTGGGACGGGAAATTTCCAACGTCCCTGCGGTGCTTATGACCGCCTACGCTGTCCGGGGGCTTGACATAAACACCTCATACCTTATTTATGACCTTATAAACGAGCAAAAGCGCAAAGGCGTTGCCGTTATTTTCGTAGGGGAGGATTTAGACGTTCTCCT
>DCTF01000142.1:4680-4907 GCA_002329225.1 Ruminococcaceae bacterium UBA1447 | reverse complement strand
TTACTTATTTCGCGGCAAAGTAATACTGTTTAAGCCTGTCGGAAAAGATTTAAACAGGCTTGAATTTGACAACCAAAACAAAGATGTCAATTTTTGCGCCGATTTTTTCGAATTGCTTGAACCGTATATTATCTCTGCAAGTGATTTGAACAAAATGGTTCCGGAGATCAAAGACGCAGACTCATACAATGATTTTCTTGAATTGATGATTATCTTTTTGCGCCGTT
>DCTF01000142.1:0-4667 GCA_002329225.1 Ruminococcaceae bacterium UBA1447 | reverse complement strand
AAATTGACCTGCAAAAATATAACCAATACCATGAAGATGACCGAACAGTTTCGACTCGTATGACTTCGGGAATAGTTCATTGCGGTTCATTATCATCAAGAGAATATGACCCGCAAACAAAGCAAAGCGCTATCACCCTTGACTACTATTCGGACAGCGCGCACCTGCTGAAAGGGAAAACGGTTAAATTTATTGTCAAAGAAAATGAAGATAAGAGCTTTACCATGCTTTCAATTGAGGTGCTTTATGACTCCGACCTCGAGTTGACGTACTTTATCTGTTAGTCGAATCAACAGTAAGGCCAACTAAACCCGTTGGCATCAAAATAAGCCTCACACGAACACAAGCCTCCTTGCTCCCCCCTCGGTCAAAAGCCGAGGGGGGATGCAAGGCGGGTTTGATTAAACAGTAGTATACGCAATGAGCAAAACCGGAATCCGGGTCAAATAGCGATTGGCATTATTTTGCCGCCGATTGCTTGGCTGTCGGCGTTTTTACCTACCGGCGGGTTTTGGGGNNTATTACGGGACGATGTGGACATCGTCCCGTGTAACAACATATCGGCCTGTATAAAAAATAAAAGGGGCTCTATTTTGCTAAAGCCCCTCATCTTTTATGCTGGTTTTAAAAAAATGCTTTTCGGATATCAGGCATATTGAACCCCATATTGGGATAATATATCCTCAGCTGCGGCAAGGCTGAAATCGGTAACGGCGAAAAAGATAATTGAGGCTATCAACCCTATTGCCATACTTATCAGCAAAACAATCAAATACGCTTTGGCGCAGTTGCGCTTGTTGGGGTTTGCATTACTGCCGAATGCCCAAACAAGCAGCAGTATAAATCCGCCTATTCCGCAGGTAATCGCATTGAGCAAGGTTGGAAGAAGGAAGAAACCCACGAACTCTCCGACAGTCATTACGGGAGCAAGCTCCTGCTGCACGGGGGTCACAGGAGGAGTCTGAGGCACAGTATATACGGGAGGCGTATATACCGGTGGCGCCGTGTATACCGGAGGCGGTGAATATGCGGGAGGCTGAGCAGATGCGGAAGCCTGTGAATCTGCCGGTGCTCCGCAAGCGTGGCAAAACTTTTCGCCATAATTCAGTGTTGCGCCGCATTTGTTGCATGTCATAATAAAGTTCCCCTTTTCAAGTTAATTTTATATATTTAAGTAGCCTTGCAACTTTGTTGAATCAATACTAACAGCCGATTATACCCCGTGTCAATATCCTTTTTGCTAAAAGCCGGCAAATTTTCCGCTTTGCAGGGCTTTCAGTATCTTTTCACGCACGTTGCCGTATTTGCGGTCAAGTGAATTTAACAGCTGTTTGACCTCCGCCCTTTCGGTTTTGCCGTCTACGGGGCATTCGCTTTTTATTACGGGAAGAGAACGGTTACGGACTACCCTTGCGGTATCACTTTCCCGAGCGAAAATCATGGGGCGAATGAGGGTAAGATTCTTGCGGGAAAGGCAGGTGACGGGGGCAAAGGAGTCAATTACGGCTCCGTTGAGCAGGTTCATCAAAAAAGTTTCCGCCATGTCGTCCAGATGGTGGCCGAGGGCGAGTTTGCTACTGTTTGCCGCCTTTGCCATATCATGCAGGGCGCCCCTGCGCATACGGGCGCAGAGGCTGCAGGGATTCTTTTCTTCACGGTCGGTAAAAATATGTTTACCTATTTGGCTGCGTTTAATTACATAGGGTATATCAAGGTTGCGGCAGAGTTGCTCCAAGGGAGCAAAATCCGCCTCTTTCCCCTCAAAGCCGGGGTCAAGTATAAGGGCGGTTAAATTGAAGGCTTGAGGGTAAAACGAGCGCATTTCGGCAAGGGCGGCGAGCAGAGCAACACNNCCTCTTCTATCATACCGTAGCGCTCCATGGCACTGCGCATAAGCCCCATAAGTTTTTGCATATAAATCCTCTAAAAACGGGAAGTTAACCCGAAAATGAAGTTAGGTCGGTTTACTTAATGCAAACCCGTTCCGCACCCGTACAGCGGCCGGTTTTTGCGTCAACCGTAAAAATACAGCCGCAAAGCATACAGGGAGTATCGGGCACTTTGTAAGGGGACGAAATACCCCTGACAAGCCAATCAAAGGCGGTTTCGGGCGTGATGCCCAAAACGGAATCAACGGGGCCTGTCATGCCTATATCGGTGATATAGCCGGTCCCCTCCGATAATATCTGCTCGTCGGCGGTCTGAACATGGGTATGGGTGCCGAAAACGGCGCTAACTCTGCCGTTAAGGTAAAAACCCATTCCCCTTTTTTCAGACGTGGCTTCCGCATGAAAATCCACCAGAATAATACGGCAGTCCTCAAGTTCATTTAAAAGCCTGTCAACGCAAACAAAGGGGTTATCGGCGGCATTCATAAAGGCCTGGCCGGAAAGGTTTATTACCCCGACTTTGACGCTGCCCATATCGATTACACCCGTTCCCCTGCCGGGATTGCCGGAGTAGAAGTTGGCGGGTCTGATGATATCTTTGCGGGAATCCAGAAAGTCATAAACTTCTTTGCGCTTGAACACATGGTTGCCGGTGGTGATAAAATCCACACCGCTGCCGAACATATGAGTTGCGGAAGCGGAAGTGACGCCGTTGCCGGGGGCGGAATTTTCACCGTTTGCGATGCAAAGGTCAACGGCTTTGAGCTTTTTAAAGGCGGGCAGATGCCGCCGTAAAAATTCACAGCCCTGCTCGCCCACCACGTCGCCTATTACCAGAATATTCATTCAGCTACGCCCCAATGTTAAAAAATCGGGGGCACGCTAAGCGCGCCCCCCGCAGTTAAGTTTATCTTGCGTAATCAATCGCCCGGTTTTCGCGTATGATATGAACTTTGATTTGACCGGGATAATCCAATTCTTCCTCAATCTTTTTGACGATGTCCCTGGCAACCAGAGTCATATCATCGTCCGAGATTACTTCCGGTTTGACCATTATGCGGACTTCCCGTCCGGCCTGGATTGCAAAGGAGCGATCTACGCCTTCAAAGGATGTTGCAATCTCTTCAAGCTTTTCAAGGCGCTTAATGTAGTTTTGAACGTTTTCTCTGCGGGCGCCCGGCCTTGAGGCGGAAATGGCATCCGCCGCCTGAACCAGACAGGCCACAATCGTTTTCGCCTCAATTTCGCCGTGGTGAGCCTGTATTGCGTGGATGACCGCATCGTTTTCTTTATACCGCCGCGCATACTCGGCGCCGAGTTCCACGTGGGAACCTTCCAGTTCGTGGTCCAAAGCCTTGCCTATATCGTGCAAAAGGCCGGCTCTTTTGGCAAGTTTTACATCCGCACCGATTTCCGCCGCCATAAGGCCTGCAAGGTAAGAAACTTCCAAGGAATGGTTGAGCACGTTCTGACCGTAGCTTGTGCGGTATCTGAGCCTGCCCAACAGTTTGACCAACTCTTGATTAAGGTTTGTAACGCCCGCATCCAACACGGCTCTTTCACCGGTTTGGCGCACGGTTTGCTCGACTTCTTTTTTAGCCTTTTCGTAAAGTTCTTCAATACGTGCAGGATGAATGCGTCCGTCTAAAATGAGCTTTTCAAGAGCGAGGCGGGCAATCTCCCTGCGTACGGGTTCAAAGCAGGAAACGGTGATGGCTTCCGGAGTATCGTCAATGATAAGATCCACCCCGGTAATTGTTTCAAGCGCACGAATGTTGCGCCCTTCACGACCGATAATGCGTCCCTTCATTTCGTCGTTGGGCAGGGCAACAACGGATACCGTCGCCTCCGCCGTATGGTCGGCGGCACAACGCTGAATAGCCGTTGAAATAATCTCCCTCGCCAGGGTGTCCGACTCGTCCTTGATTTTTTCTTCATATTCCAGCACTTTAAGCGCTTTTTCGTGAACTAAATCGTTTTCCAGACTTTTAAGCAGGTAATCTTTGGCCTGCTCTTTGGTATAGCCTGAAATTCTTTCAAGCATTTCAAACTGACTGCGTTTGATAGCCTCGACTTCCGTCAGCCTTTCTTCCGCCACTTTCAGTCTGCCTTCAAGTATCTGTTCTTTCTTTTCGATGTTTTCACTCTTTTTATCCAGTGATTCTTCTTTTTGTACCAGGCGATTTTCCTGCCGCTGGGCTTCCGAACGCCGTTCTTTCAGCTCACGTTCAAACTCGGCCCTGCGCTTGTGGATTTCGTCCTTTGATTCGAGAATGGCTTCTTTTTTCTTGGACTCCGCCTGACTTATTGCTTCATTTACAATTCGTTTTGCTTCTTTGGTTGCTGAGCCTATAGCGCTTTCGGCAACCCGTTTGCGGTGTTCACCGCCAAAAACAAAACCTGCAATACCGGCGATTGCCGCAGCAACAACCGCGATAATTAAAACTGACCACCATTGCATATGAGCGAGCACCTCCTTTTCGGTTTTTAAAAATTTGTAATAATCTTTCAACAGGGAAATACCCTGTGTGGTGTATAACTCGGGACAAAAGCACACCATCTGCAGTATTGTATACTTTTACATCTTATGTGTCAAGGAAAATAAAAACAACTTGTTTCTAATTTAGCATATCTATTTCGGAAATATCAGGCCGATGTTTGCGGATTTAAGAGGATTATGTTTTGTAATCAAAGGCTGAGTATTAACACTCCGCGGGAGTTAAAATAACCGTAAAAAAGGTAATTTATTCAAAAAAGGCAAGTTGTAAAATGAATTGT
>DCTF01000042.1:4307-9070 GCA_002329225.1 Ruminococcaceae bacterium UBA1447 | reverse complement strand
TTGCGAATAGACATTATATAACATAAAACATTATTCTGTCAATCGTTTTTTTAACATTGCATCAATTGAAAAGGGGGCCCTGCTATGATATACTGCATTAGCTTAAATTAAACAGTGCGGTGAAAAATTGAGGAGAATGATCGATGGAATCCTTTACGGAAATATGGGAGCTTGTACAGGAACAGCTTAAGGCAAGCCTTTCCGAAATAATTTACAATGTCTGGCTCAGTGAGCTGGAGTTTGTCAGTTATGAGGGCGACAAGGTTACCCTTGCCATTGCCGAATTTAAACGGAAGATTATAGAGCAGAAGTTTCTCGATGTGCTTAAAGCCGCTTTTGAAAAGGTTATGGGCTTTTCAGTAGCAATCGAGATTGTTGAGCCCGAGTCAACGGCCGGTGCAAACAAACCTACCGCAAGCGAGATAAACACACGCTACGGTGAAAATACATTTGAAACCTTTGTCGTCGGGCCTTCCAACAAGTTCGCTCATGCTGCTGCACAGTCCGTCGCCGCGAACCCCGGCAAGTCGTATAATCCGTTATTTATTTACGGGCATTCAGGTTTGGGCAAAACACATTTACTGCGTGCCATCTGTCATGAGGTGGTTATAAACAACCCCGGTATCAACTATGTATTTACCCACGGTGAAGACTTTACAAACGAGATTGTGCGCAATATTGCAGAAAAAAACATGGCTGCCTTCCATGAAAAGTATAGAAAACTTGATTTGCTCATTGTGGATGACGTGCAGTTTATAGCGGGCAAACCGTCTACCGAAGAAGAGTTTTTTCATACATTCAATGCTTTGACAGACCTTAAACGTCAAATTGTTTTATCCTCGGACCGCCCGCCGAAAGAGATCGCCACTCTTGAAGACAGGCTCAGGACACGGTTTGAGTGGGGCCTGCTTGCCGATATTCAGCCGCCGGATTTGGAAACCCGCATGGCAATAATAAAGCGCAAGGCGGAATATATGAACTTTGAACTCCCGGATGATGTGGTGCAGTTTATTGCGGAAAAGCTTAAAAGCAACATCAGGCAATTGGAAGGCGCAGTCAGAAAAATGCAGGCTTTTTCCGAAATCCACGGTGCTCCCAGAAATATAGTCAGCGCACAAAATGCCATCAGAGATATTCTCAGCGACAGCAGACCTCTTCCCGTCACTATCGAGAATATAATCGCCGAGGTGGCTCGAACTTTCGGCGGCAATGCGGATGATATCCGTTCCAAGAAGAGGGATGCTCAAACCTCAAAAATGCGTAAAGTTGCCATGCATGTGGTCAGTGAAATGACCGGTTTGTCAAAGGAAGCAATCGGCAATGAGTTCGGCGGACGTGACCATTCAACGGTTATCTACAACTTGCAGGAAGTCAAAAAAATGATGGATACGGATCGTTCCTTTGAACGCATAGTAATGGATATTATGAAAAATGTTCAGGAAGACCGTTAATATCGGAGGAATATAAAATGAAGTTTACAAAAATGCACGGAGCAGGCAACGACTACATTTACATTAACTGTTTTGAAGAAAAAGTTGACAATCCGGAGCAAACCGCCATTAAGCTGAGCGACAGGCACTTCGGCGTTGGTGGGGACGGAATTGTACTCATCTGTCCTTCCGAAACAGCCGACTTTAGAATGGATATGTACAATGCCGACGGTTCCCGCGGTAAAATGTGCGGCAATGCAACGCGCTGCGTGGCAAAGTATGTTTATGACAACGGCATGACCGATAAGAACGAGATTGACCTTGAAACCCTCAGCGGAATAAAACATATAAAAATGACGGTAAAGAATAATGTGGTGGTAAGCGCTACGGTAAATATGGGAGCGCCCATAACAAAACCGGAAGATATTCCGGTAAGCTTGGAAGGGGATATTGTTTTAGGCAGAGTAATCAATATAGCGGAACAGGATTTTGCCATCACCTGTGTATCCATGGGGAATCCCCACTGTGTAACATTTGTTGCCGATCCTGATAATATGGATTTACCGAAAATCGGTTCCCTGTTTGAAAACAACCCTATATTTCCCGACAGGATTAACACCGAGTTTGTCAGCGTCTTGGATGCAAACACCCTTAAAATGCGTGTTTGGGAACGTGGTTCAGGCGAAACTTTAGCCTGCGGAACGGGTGCCTGTGCCACCGTCGCGGCGGCCGTGCTCAACGGTTACTGCGAAAAGGATAAGGATATAAAACTCAAATTAAAAGGCGGGGAACTTGTAATTCGTTGGGATTCAAAAAGTAACGATATATTTATGACCGGCCCGGCGGTAACGGTTTTTACCGGAAAAACCGAAATTTAAAATGTTCCGGGTAAAAAACATCTATGCGGAGGAAACTGATGAAAATTAATGAAAACTATTTAAAACTGCAAGACAGCTATCTTTTTTCAATGATTGGCAGCAAAGTGCGGGCTTTCGAAGCTGAAAATCCCGGCTCGGACATTATTCGTCTTGGGATAGGGGATGTCACACGCCCATTGCCGGAGGCCGTTATCGGGGCTATGTTGAAAGCGGTGGAAGAAATGTCGGCGGAAAAAACTTTCCGCGGTTATCCGCCGGAATACGGTTACGATTTTTTGAGAGAGAAAATTCGGGACAATGACTATGCCGCCCGAGGGATTGACATAGAGATTGATGAGATTTTTGTCAGCGACGGTGCAAAAAGCGATACCGGAAATATAGGCGATATTTTCAGCGCGGAAAACACGGTGGCCATCTGCGACCCCGTATATCCCGTGTATATCGACACAAATGTCATGGGCGGCAGAGCCGGCGAACTTACAAAAGACGGCTTATGGAGCGATGTTACTTACTTACATTGCTCGCCGGAAAATAATTTTCTGCCCGAACTGCCGAAAAAGGCTGCAGATTTAATCTACCTTTGTTTCCCCAACAATCCTACGGGTATGGGTATAACGGCGGACGGGTTGAAACAATGGGTGGATTACGCCAATGAGCACGGCAGTATAATCCTTTACGATTCAGCGTATGAGGCCTATATAACCGAAGATTTGCCCCACAGTATTTTTGAAATTGAGGGAGCAAAAAACTGCGCCATCGAATTCAGGAGTTTTTCAAAAACTGCGGGCTTTACCGGTGTGCGCTGCGCTTATACCGTTGTTCCGCGGGAACTTGAAGTCGGGGGAGTTAGCCTAAACAAACTCTGGGCAAGACGTCAGGCGACAAAGTTCAACGGCGTATCGTACATAACCCAGCGGGGAGCCGAGGCGGTCTATTCCCAAGAGGGCAAGGCTCAGGTCAGAGCTACCGTCAACTACTATTTGAACAACGCAAAAATCATTGAAGAGGGGCTGCGCTCATCGGGCTTTAAAACCTGGGGCGGCGTTAACTCCCCCTATGTTTGGATGAAAACGCCTGAGGGCTTATCATCCTGGGAGTTTTTCGATCTTCTGCTTAAAAAAGCGGGGGTTGTAGGCACTCCGGGTGCCGGTTTCGGCCCGGCAGGAGAAGGGTTCTTCCGCCTGACCGCTTTCAACTCGGCTGAAAAGACTCAACAGGCGGTAGAGAGAATTAAAAACAGCTTTTAAAAGCAAAGGAAGAAATACCGGCCGGAGGCTGCAAAAATCTATTAAAATCGGAAGTGGAAATTATGGAAAAGGGCAAAATGATTTATGAGGGCAAGGCTAAAAAAGTTTACGAAACGAATGACCCCGGCATTGTCATTGTGGACTACAAAGACGATGCAACGGCTTTTAACGGACTGAAAAAGGGTACAATTACCGGCAAGGGCGTTATCAACAACAAGATGACTAATCTGATATGTAAAATGCTCGAAAAAGAAGGGATTCCCACCCATTATATCGAGGAACTGAGCGACAGAACCACTGCCGTGCGCAGGGTAGAGATTGTACCTTTGGAAGTTATCATCCGCAACAAGGCCGCCGGCAGCATGGCAAAACGTCTGGGACTTGAAGAAGGCCGTGAGCTTCTTTGCCCGGTGTTGGAGTTCAGTTATAAGGATGATGCCCTGGGCGACCCGATGATTAACGACTCCCACGCTCTGGCCTGCGGCTTTGCAACTCAGACCGAAATTGACACCATTCGGGATATGGCGCTGAAGATTAACGAAATTATGAAGGCTTATTTTGCGGCCCGCAATGTGGAACTCATCGACTTTAAACTGGAGTTCGGCAGATACAAGGGCGATATAATTCTTGNNCCTGCCGCTTTTGGGATATGACCACCCGTGAAAAGCTTGACAAAGACCGTTTCCGCAGGGATATGGGCAGTGTGGAAGAAGCCTATGAAGAAATGGCCCGCAGGCTTGGATTGTTATAATTATTTATAGTATTACGGCAGCGGCCTTCTCGGGGCATTCGGAGGTTGAAGAGTGAGTATATTTCAAAAAATTAACAGGGGACTGAAAAAAACCCGCGAGAGTATGGCGGGNNGAAGAAACCCTGATAATGAGCGATGTGGGGACAACCACGTCCGCCCATATAGTGGAACAACTGCGGGAATACTCCCGCAAAAAGAATCTCAGGACCCCTGATTCCGTGCGGGGAGGTCTTCAAGACATTGTTGCGGAAATACTCGCAGGCGGACAGGAGATGAACCTTGTTACCATCCCTTCCGTAATTTTAGTCATCGGCGTCAACGGTGTAGGTAAAACTACCTCAATCGGCAAAATGGCGGCTATGTACAGGCAGGAGGGCAAAAAGGTGCTCATCGGCGCTGCGGATACCTTTCGTGCGGCCGCCATTGATCAACTGGAAGTTTGGGCGGAACGTGCCGG
>DCTF01000042.1:0-4231 GCA_002329225.1 Ruminococcaceae bacterium UBA1447 | reverse complement strand
CTCCACAACAAGAAAAATCTCATGGACGAACTGTCAAAAATATACAGGGTAATTGACAGGGAGTTGCCTTACAGCGACCGGGAAGTGCTTTTGGTTTTGGATGCCACCACGGGGCAAAATGCGGTGAATCAAGCCAGGGAGTTTATGAACATTGCGGAAATTACCGGTATTATCTTGACAAAACTTGACGGCACCGCCAGAGGCGGGGTTGTTCTGGCAATTAAAAATGATTTGGGCGTCCCCGTAAAGTTTGTGGGCGTGGGTGAAAAAATTGACGATCTGCAGCCCTTTGACCCGCAAGCCTTTGCATTCAGCATGTTTGAAAAAAGTGATGCCGATATGGAGGAAATCTCTGAAGAAGATGACTCCTCTCAAGAATAAAAACGAGGCAAGTATGGATTATTTGTTGGCAACAAAAAACAGCAAAAAGCGGGACGAGTTGCAGCGTATTCTGAGTCCCTTGGGTATTCGTGTGATTCTGGATAATGAAGCGGGTCTGGTTTTGGGCGATGTGGAAGAAACGGGAGTGACCTTTGAAGAAAATGCCCTGATCAAAGCTCAAAGCGCCTGCCTTCAAAGCGGTCTCCCCTGCATAGCGGATGATTCCGGCCTTTGCGTGGATGCCTTAAACGGAGCGCCGGGGGTCTACTCGGCAAGGTATGCCGGCGAACACGGGAATGATGAGGAGAACAACAAAAAACTTCTCTCGGAGCTCAAAACGCTGTTTTATGAAGACAGGACAGCCCGTTTCGTTTGCGCGGCTTGTTGCGTTTATCCCGACGGGAAGGTTCTTACCGCCCGAGGGGAGTGCGAAGGTCACATAGGTTTTTCACCCGCCGGTAACGGAGGCTTCGGCTATGACCCCGTTTTTATTCCGGAGACTTATGACAAGCCTGAAGAGCGGTTGACAATGGCACAGCTTGACGGGGGAATTAAGGATGCCCTCAGCCATAGAGGGAAGGCGCTGCGGGCTTTAGCCCAGAAGATCGGAGGCAAAAAATGACAAGCAAGGAAAGGGCTGCCCTGCGGGCAAAAGCCAACCGCTTGGAAGCGATATTTCAAATCGGTAAAGGCGGAATATCCGCAGCGCTGATAAACCAAACACAGGATGCGCTGCAAAGCCGTGAATTAATAAAATTGAAAGTTTTGCTGGAAACGGCGCCGGAAAAACCCGCCCTGCTCGCAAAAACTCTTGCGGAGAAGACGGGAGCTGACGTAGTACAGGTTATCGGCGGCAGCATAGTGCTCTATCGTGAAAATCCGGAACTGCATGAAGAAAAGAAAGTTTCCCAAAAACAGCCTGCAAAAAAAGTCAACATTATTTCAAAACCGAGAATAAAGCGGGAAAATAAGCCGGCCGCTAAAAGCGGTTCCCCGTCAAAGGATAAGAGGGTAACACACTCCGTAAAAAAAGATGGGGCAAAATCGGTTCAGAAACCCATGTATGGCAGAGTAAGGACGGCGCGGCCTGTGAATACGAACGGTAGGGCTGTCAAATCTGCAGGAGGAAACAACAGGCGACAAAGTAAAGTAAAATAGCTTTACATTTTTTGACAAAACGGAGTTTAATCGATATAATTACCTTGCGCTTTGAAAGGATTGGATTTACTTGAGCCAGGCGAAGGAAGAGAGGACAATAGCGCAAAATAAAAAAGCATATCACGAGTACTTTGTGCTCGAAACCTACGAGGCGGGCATTGAGTTGTTCGGCACGGAAGTTAAGTCTATCCGCCAGGGCAAGGTTAATTTGAAAGATGCCTGGTGCAGTGTAAACGGCGGAGAACTTTTTGTTAACGGGATGCATATCAGCCCCTATGAACACGGCAATATTTTTAACCGTGACCCCTTGCGGGTGAAAAAACTTCTGATGCATAAAAAAGAAATTATTCGCCTCCGGTCGGAAGTAAAACAAAAAGGTCTGACCCTTATCCCTCTTTCAATTTACTTTAAAAAGGGCAAGGCGAAGGTGAAAGTCGGTCTTTGTAAGGGTAAAAAGATTTATGATAAGAGGGCGGTGGAAGCCCGCCGGGAAGCAGACAGACAGATTGAACGAACTTTGAAAGAAAAATAAAAAAGTTAAACCGTCGCTATAAAAAACACATGGGGATGAAAGGATTTCGACGGGGATTTTGAACCGTGATAAGCGAGTAGCGGTGCGGACCCGCTATAAAAGCCGTAGTTTAGAAATAAACGACAATAATACAGTTTTACAAGCTGCTTAATTAAAGCAGCCGTTCCTCCCGGGAGTATCGCGGCCCGGACAGGAGCGTCGATTAGCGGTGAACGTGCACGGGTGAGAGCCGCGTAACCCGTCATGAACAACGAGGCTACCGTAGGAGCAAGCCGGCCTGCAGGCGTGCTCCGAGGGGAAACTTAAATAACAGGCTACACTCGTAGAAAGTTGCGGGAATGAGTTTTCGGACGCGGTTTCGATTACCGCCATCTCCACCAGATTAAAGGCAATATTCAAAAAGAGCAGTCAGTTTTTTAGAATATTGCCTTTTTTATTGCAGGGAATTCATAAGCGGCAGTTTTTAAGAAAAAATTAACAAATGAATATGACCGTTTCTTATTGACACAAGGGACGGATTTGTGTAGTATGTTAGAGGAAAAATATGCCTAACCGAGCGAAATATGTCTGCCGGTTCGGGCCTGTGTGATTGAAAGGGAGTTAGAAATGAAAAGCAACTTCACCAGAGCTTTAGCGGTTATTTTGGCAACCTGTATATTTTTAGGTTTTGCCGCCTGTAAAAAAGATCCGCAGAAAGAGACAACCACAACCACCACGGAAACAACGACTGAACTTCAGACAACCACTGAACTCCAACAAACCCCGCTTTCGGTAGATATTATCAAACTAGCTATCAGTAAAGCCGGCGTGTCGGATTGGGACGGCATTTATGCTAATCTCACCCCGGAGCAAAAAGAGGCTATTGTTCAATATTTTGCCGCAGCCGGGCAGATAGTAGAGTTCAGAGATGACAATGTATACCTGGTCGGGAGCAACCCGGATATAGGCAACGAGCCGACAAGTGGACCGGACACCGCCACCACCGCCCCGAGCGGCGGCGGGAATAAGCCTGCACCTACAAAAAACACCTCATTGGCTGTAAAAGTTACTTCCATAACGCTTAATAAGACCAAAATGCAGATCGCTCAGATGAACGGCGAAACTCTTAAAGCCACGGTATTGCCTGCCAATGCCGGAAATAAGGCAGTGACTTGGAAATCCAATAATCCCAATGTTGCGAGTGTGGATGAAAACGGAAATGTTACGGGTGTTAATAAAGGTTCGACCACAATAGTATGCACTTCAAAAAGCAACAGTGCGGTAAGTGCAAGTTGTACGGTAATTGTTGTTGCTCCTCAAAGCGGCGCCGTTCTTTCATACAAGTATGATGAAGACGGACAGTTCTTTTATGTGGAAGACGACCCCTGGCAGAGAAACTTCGGATTCAATCCCCTGTACGATTGGGGGGCGGCTATAACACAGATGTTCTATGATACCGCTAGGGTTAAATTTCAATATAAGGATAAAGACTGGATGGTTCAGCTGTGGAAAGGGCAGTACGGCTATGCGTTTATAGGCGCAGAAATAGGTGTTTATAATAAGCCGATAACCAGAACAATTCCCCATTATGACTGTGCCGACGATAACGACTCTTTATACATGAAAATGTCATTGTATAGGGAAGTTTATGCAGTAGAAACAGAAACATTGCCTGATGGCAGTGAGAAAAAAACATATATTTTAGATGAAAACGGAAGACCGATTGTAGAAGACATAAAGTGGCTCTTCACAAGAACTTACAAGCGCTATTGGTGGGTTACCGGTTTTGTTCCCGGTGGATTGAGGAAGTACCAAGACAGAACCGAGCTCATAGTTGAGACCGTAATTACTCTTAAAGATGCCGAAATGAGAGATGCTTTTGTTGCTAATTTGGAAGAAGGCGGTTTCAAACCCGGTTCCGCTACTTACAAAGAGCCGGATACCTACAGAATTGACGGCAACAGCGTGGTCATAAGTTGGCAGAATATTAAGCACTCGAAGAAACTTTCTTAGTTTTATGCTATTGAAGCTAAAAATTGAAGCTGAAAACGGCAGTTTATTCCCTGTGAAAACAATGTTTTCAACCTAAGGTAACTTTTGCCGGTTTGCGGTTCGCAAAATTATAAAATCATGGCAAGTTGTAAAATGAATTGTCGCAAATAAGGAAAAGAGGTTCCATTT
>DCTF01000120.1 GCA_002329225.1 Ruminococcaceae bacterium UBA1447 | reverse complement strand
TTCAATAGGTGTTGTGACAAAGCCGTTTGCTTTTGAAGGCACAAGACGTATGAAACTGGCTGAAAAAGGAATAGAACGTCTGGCTGAAAATGTAGACAGTTTAATTGTAATTCCAAATGAACGTCTGCGTGCAATGTCCGACCGCAGTCTTCGAGTGAAAGATGCATTTGCTCTTGCGGATGATGTTTTGGTACAAGGGGTAAGGAATATCTCTGAACTTATTAAAGTTCCCGGCTATATCAACTTGGATTTTGCCGATGTCAGAACCATCATGAAAGATGCCGGCTATGCTCATATGGGATTCGGCCGTGCAAACGGAAAAGACAAGACTATAACCGCCGTGAACGAAGCAATTGAAAGTCCCTTGCTTGAAACCACCATTAACGGCGCCTCCGGTATTATTTTCTGCGTAACCTCTTCCGATGACATTGAGCTTGATGAAGTTGCCAATGCGGCTGAAATAATCAGGCAAAAAGCCAGTGAACATGCAAATATTACTTGGGGTCACACTTTCTCGCCTGATATGAAAGATGAGGTTCTTGTTACAATAATTGCTACCGGTTTTGACGGAACCGGAGCTCCTCCTCCCCCCCGGTCAACAGTCTCAGCCGAAAATCCGTTTTATGTCCCAAGTTTTTCCGATGTTNNTCCGCTCCCTCATTCTCTCAGGCGCCTGCGCAACCGGCATCTCCTCCGGTTTCCAGGGAACAGGAGGGCAACGATGACTTCCACGTGCTCCTTGATGAGATTATGAAGAATAAAAATTAAGCACCGGTTAATGATTAGGGACAGGCTTTATGCCTGCCCTNNAGTGATATATGACCCGCTGCGCAAAATCCTCCAATTGGGCAAAGTTTTCCAATCGGCCTGTTTCCTGTCTGAAACCCGCCGCTCCTCTAAGGCCTTTCATATACCAGGCGGCGTGTTTTCGGGCTTCTCTTATGCCGATGTAATCCCCTTTGTAATGGCATAGAGCCTGAATATGCCTGAGCATGATTTCCATTCGCTTATCTATGGACGGTTCGGGCAAAACTGTTCCGTCCTTAAGGTAGGCGTTAATTAAAGCGAATACCCAAGGCCTGCCGAGGGCGCCTCTGCCTATCATAACCATATCGCAACCGGTGTTTCTAAGCATTTCCGCAGCGCTTTTACCGTTGAAAATATCACCGTTTCCTATTACGGGTATTTTAACCGTCTGTTTTACCTTGCGGATAGTTTCATAGTCAACCGGGGGAGCATACATTTGTGTTCTTGCTCTCCCGTGAACGGTTATTGCGGCCGCTCCCGCCCTTTCACAACGCAGGGCAATTTCCGGTGCGTTAATGCAGTTTATGTCCCAGCCGGTACGCATTTTTACCGTGACCGGTAAAGGTACAGCCTTTACACATTCTGCCACTATCCGTTCGGCAAGCTCCGGATTGCGCATTAGAGCGGAACCCCCGCCGTTATTGGCCACCTTGGGCGCCGGGCATCCCATATTTATATCAATTACATCGGGTGTAAAGCTTAATGCTTTTACAGCAGCTTTTGCCATAATGGCCGGGTCATCACCGAAAATCTGAACGGCGGCCGGCCTTTCGTCAGGCGAAACATACAAAAGAGCGGCGGATTTTTTATCTTCAAGGCAAATTCCTTTGGCGCTTGCCATTTCTCCCACCACATAGGCGGCACCGAACTCCGCACACAATTCGCGAAAAGCCCTGTCTGCTACTCCTGCCATGGGAGCAAGGGCGGCGGGGCCTTTTATAACCGTTTTGCCGATATTCAAGCATTCACATCCCAAAGTAAAAATCTGACCGTATTTTAACATAAAAGCGGATATTATTCACCACAAAGCTGCTTAAATATGATACAATAACTGTGCGGATTCGGTTAAGTTGCGTATTAAAACAGTTTAAAATTATTGTGCTTTAGAGTGACTCTTGACCGGCCGCATCGGCAAGGTGCTTTTCGGAGGGATTATAAAAATGAAGCTGCTCGTTATAGACGGCAACAGCATACTTAACCGGGCTTTTTACGGGATAAAACTGCTGTCCACAAAGGACGGCCGTTTTACAAACGGCATTTACGGTTTTCTGACCATCTTTTTGCGCCTTAAAGAAGAATATGAACCTGATGCCGTTGCCGTCGCTTTTGACGTTAAGGGGCCGACTTTCCGCCATGAAATGTACGACGGATATAAGGCTCAGCGTAAAGGTATGCCGCCGGAACTTGCCGAGCAACTGCCCGTATTAAAAGAGCTTTTGGCGGCTTTAGGCATAAAAACGGTCGAAAGCCCCGGATGGGAAGCGGACGATATTTTAGGTACGCTTGCCGGCGCCTGCGGTGAGGATGACCGCTGTATAATTGCCACGGGTGATAAGGACTCTCTTCAGCTCATCGGGCCNNTAGTCTTGTCTTACACCGGCATGGGCAGACCTCAGAGCGTACCTTACAGTGTCGAAAAGGTTAAAGAAGAGTTCGGAGTAACGCCTGAGCAGCTAATAGAAGTTAAGGCCCTTATGGGTGACAGCTCCGACAATATCCCCGGGGTGGCGGGAGTAGGCAAAAAAACGGCCACCGATCTTATACAGCGCTTCGGCTCAGTTGAAAACCTGTACAATCAGTTGGAAACCGCCGATATCAAACCGGCGGTAAAAGATAAGCTGGAAAAGGGCANNCGTCAGTTAGGGATTATCAGCTCCGAAGTTCCCATTGACACATCTCCCGAAAGCTATCTGCTGGCTGAACCCGATGTCTTTGCGGTCACCAAGATAATGGCGGATTTGGAGATGTTTAAGCTTTTGGAGCGCTTAAACCTTAAAGCGCCCGATTCTCCGCCCCGAAGTGTTGAGNNTCTGAAAAAACATAAAAAGGCTTATTTCAAAGCCCTATATACTGATGAGCTTGTTACGGAAATGTACTTTGCTCTGCCGGAAGAAGTGGTTCATATAACCGGTTTGGATATCGGGTATGCGGATTTTGAGAAAGCGTTTTTTGAAGAAGAAAGCATCGAAAAATATACGGATGATTTGAAAAAGCTGCTCGGCTATTGTGAACGCTGCGGCTATATGGTGAAGGGCATAAAAGGGGATGTTACGCTTTCAGGTTATGTTTTAAACCCCAATGCCTCCGACTATGGAGTCGGCCGCCTGTTGCAGGAATATAATGTCGAGGCGCCTTTAGCGGACACGGAGGATGCGGCTGCGGTTGAAACTGCCGCTTTGCCCCGGCTGTTTGAGGTTTTGGAAGAAAAAATAAAAGAGAATAATCAGCTTGAGTTGCTCAATAATATTGAAATTCCTCTTGCAGGGGTTCTTGCAAAAATGGAAACTGTCGGTTTTGCGGTGGATAAAGACGGACTGCGCAATTTCGGCAACACGATTGAGGGGCGCATTAACGAGCTTGACGAACAGGTTCAACAAAGCGTGGGTTATCCGTTCAACCTCAATTCGCCCAAACAACTCGGCGAAGCCCTTTTTGATAAATTAGGCCTTAAGGCGGGCAGAAAAACAAAAAGCGGTTATTCTACCGGTGCGGATGTACTCGAGTCCCTGAAAGGGGCGCACCCGGTTATAGAGATGATTTTGGAATACCGTGCCCTGGCAAAACTTAAATCAACTTACTGCGACGGTTTGGTCAAGGTGGTGGGCGATGACGGCAGAATTCATTCCACCTTAAATCAGACCGAAACAAGAACGGGGCGCCTTTCCTCTACTGACCCCAATTTGCAGAACATACCCATACGCACCGAGTTGGGCAGGGAGTTGCGCCGGTTTTTTCTGGCGAAAGAAGATTGGGTTCTTGTGGACGCCGACTATTCCCAAATCGAGCTTAGGATTTTGGAATAGTCGGCGTC
>DCTF01000162.1 GCA_002329225.1 Ruminococcaceae bacterium UBA1447 | reverse complement strand
AAATTGCAAAATTCCGCTTACATAATTTTAGTCCCGAATGCGGCGGATATTTTTCCCGGTTTGAGTTTCTGCACAGAGCCTAAAAAGAAGCATCGGCCCCCTCGTTTGAGGGAACCGAGAATTTGGAGCTACTGGTCAGAATCGAACTGACAACCTNNCGAGTATAATGTTTTTGATAAAGGCAAGCGATGCAGGCAATATTATAGAGAATCACACCGCTTTTTGCAAGCCATTTTAATCATTTTGTTATATTCGCATTAACGACAGCCTGTTGCGGAGGATTTAACAAATTATTCATTTACTATACTTGATTTTAGTGCTGTGATTAGCATATACTTTTTATGGATTTTAATATAGATATTTGAGAAATATTTGTTTATTACTTTGTTGATTTAAATAAGTTGTGAACCGTTAATCAGAAAGGAAAGCTTTATATGAAAAGGATTATAAGTATTTTACTGGTATTATTCCTCGTATTCTCCTTATCCGCCTGTAAAAGAAACGGAGAAGAAGACAACACGGAAACTACAGATTCACCGGACGAAACAACTACACAGGGTTTTGAGTTTGCGACAGATGAAAATGGAGAGTTGGTCACCGATGCGGACGGCAACCTTGTGTTTGTCAACCCGTGGGAAGACCTATTCAGCGGTGATATCGGCTCCATATTCTCCACAACTTCGGAATCCTTTACACTGATTTCGGACGAAACCATGCCCACCGGCTCAAAGGTTGAGGTTCCCGTCAACTCTTCCGGCAAACCCAAAGAGTCCTTAGTGGATAAAGCCTTAGGCAACACTTTTAAAGGCGACAAGTATTACATGAAATTCAACGCCCAGGTTTACATGGACGGAGCAAGGCAGACAATGCCGGTGGCCATCTATGTGTCCGGCAACAAGAGCCTGATAGAGATGTCTTTGTCCGGTGGAACCCTTGGAAAAATGAGTGTTTTAAGTAATGATTCGGGCCAGTTCTTTTTAATTAATGCCCTTGCCGGTCTGCTAAAAGGCTATATAAAGGTATCTGATGAAGAGGCGGAGGAATATAGTGATTTATTTGACTTTTCAAACATGTCTGATACGGAAGATATAGAATATGTTAAAACCGATAAAGTGGTTTACAAAGGGGTAGAATACTTGTGCGAGGAATACCGTACTGAAAGCGGAACTATCCGTTTTTTCTTTAGCAACGGTAAACTCAAACGCGTTGAGCAAGTAGACAATGACGGTTCCAGACTTATTATGGAGAACATTGAAATTTCGACAAACTTCAGTGAATCTGTTTTTGAAATTCCCAAAGACTATAAGGAGATTAATGAAAACGACTTGGCCGGTCTTTCCGGGTTGTTAGGCTGAAAAGGCGGCAATTGAATGAAAAGCAAAACTGTACTCATAACGGGGGCCGCGGGCGGAATCGGAAGCGAAACCGCCCGCACCTTTGCTGCTGCGGGCTATAATGTGGCGCTAAATTATCACACCTCACGGCAAGCGGCGGAAGAGTTGGAAAAACAGCTTGTTGCCGCCGGTTGTGATGCCGTATCCGTCAAAGCGGATGTGGCGGATGAAAATCAGGTAGACCGAATGTTTCAGCTTTGTGAAGAACATTTCGGCGGCGTGGACANNATAATGCCGGAACAGCCCAGCAAAAACTTTTTACGGATATTACAAAATCCGACTATGACAGAATTTTTGACACTAATGTTCGGGGATGTTTTAATTGCTGCAGGGCGGCGCTCCCTTTTATGATCAGAAATAAAAGCGGAAAGATTATAAATGTATCCTCAATTTGGGGCGTTTCAGGCGCCTCTTGCGAGGTGCACTATTCCGCCGCAAAGGCTGCGGTTATCGGCTTAACTAAAGCTCTTGCCAAAGAAGTCGGCCCTTCGGGCATTCAAGTCAACTGCGTAGCGCCGGGAGTTATCCGTACCCCGATGAACGCTCAATTCGATGAACAAACTCTTAAACAGTTAGCTGATGAAACTTCTTTAGGACGTTTAGGCACTCCTTCCGATGTGGCGGAGTTGATTCTTTTTCTTGCAAGCGAAAAGGCAAATTATATTACGGGACAGGTAATCGGTTCGGACGGCGGTTTTTGCTGATTAGCCTAAAGGGGGAATTAGATTGGAGAAAACAATCGTAAACACCAACAGGCGTTTTGTAGGCATTAAAGAAAGTACTATTTTCGGTGTGGCAAACGGCGGGCAGGTTATGAGTTTTACGCTTATCACCTCATACCTGACCTATTTTTACGTTAATATTTTTAATGTAGACCCGAAAATTGTGGCAACACTGCTTTTTNNGATTGTAGATAAGACACGCACCCGCTGGGGAAAACTCAGGCCTTTTCTCTTAGGTGTGCCGGCACCTATGGCAACCGCTACGGTATTGTTTTTTGCCGCTCCCCTGCTTATACATAACCCCGATACCAAAGCGCTGTCAAAAATTCTGTATATGGCAATAAGCTATACCATCTGGGAGTTCCTCTACACAATAAGCGATGTTCCTTTTTGGGGTATGGCGGCGGCCATTTCTCCAAACCCTGCAGACAGAACCCGAACAATAACTTCCGCCCGCCTCATTTCCGGAATCCTCGGCGCCATTCCGACAATTCTGATGCCTATCCTGATAGATCTTACTCAAGGCGGAGTTATACAGGCCGAACTTAAGCGGACCTTCTTTGTCTGCGGTTCTTTTTTCGGCATTTTGGGTATGGGGCTTTTCTTTCTTTCGGGCGTTTATGCAAGAGAAAGGGTTCCTCAGTCAATGGATGCGCCTAAACTGCGGGAATGTTTTAAATGTATAACTCATAATCCTCCTCTCAGACTGATTATTTGGCAAAACGCCCTCGGTGCTTTGGGCAGTATCGGCGGAATTTTCGGCAACTATTACTTTATTGACGTACTGGGCTCCGCTTCCGCTTCTCTGCTCGTCGGTGTACCAGGCGCCGTTGTTTCTCTGCTGAGTTTCAGTTTTATAGGAAAAGTTAAAAAAAGATTCAACAACAAGCAAATTGTTATTGCCAACAAGCTCTTTAATGACCTTTTAGGCATACTGGTGTTTTTTCTGTCAATCAAAAAATATTCAAACATCAGTTTTATGTTGCCCTTGATAACAATTCAGTACACCTTTAATGCCCTGTTTGCCGGTCTGAATGCAGTTGTTCCCACGGAGATGGTGGCGGACACTGTAGACTATATGGAATGGACTACGGGGCAGCGCTCGGAGGGCATGAGTTTTTCCGTACTCACCCTTATCGGAAAGTTAAATGGCGCTATTTCCCGCTCTTTAGGTGCTTTGATGCTCTCCGTTATCGGATACAGAACTTCTCACACCAACGCCATCATCCCGCAAACCGAAGCGGTGAAGTTCCGCATTTTTGCCATGCATAAAATTGTCCCCATCTTACTGGGAATGTTCTCTATCATTCCCATATTCTTCTATGACTTGGTGGGAGAAAAACAGCAAAGAATGCTGCGGGAACTTGCCGAGCGCCGGGAAGCTCTTGCCAAAGAAGCTGAGGTCGTATTATAATCCCAGGCAATGGCATCATGTTGTGCAGTTGTCCGCCCACTTGACAAATGTGAAATGCGTTTTTGCGCAGCGCAGTAAATAAAGATCCAGAAATAACAATGTTTTTAAATACCTTTAGGGCGTTCGGACGCTCTTCTTGTTATGTCCGCTTTTTTATTCATTCAGCGACAGGCAACAGAAAAAAATATATGATAGGAAAAGCAATATAATCTGATGTTTTTTCCAATCAAATAACAAAACAAAAAACAATTCAAAGGAGGAAACCGTTTGTCAGAAGTAATTGATATTACCAAAAGGCGCTTTGTAGGAACCAGAGAAACCCTTATTTACGGAATCGCAAACTCCGGACAGGTCATGACCGCTTCACTCATAACCGGATATTTGACCTATTTTTATGTCAATATATTTAGGTAACCTCTAAAAATTGATTTTCGAATTAGCGTTCTGCAGCGGTTTTTAAAAAGCGTTGCGAGAACCGTTTCGCCAAGCGAAATTCATGTATTTTGAGGCATATCCACTCGATTTTATCGGGCAATTCCCAATTATCGGCGCAATTATTCCACGCACGCTCTCTGCCGTTGTAAAATGGAATACCGGCAAAGGTTGTAAACAAGGTTTGTCAGCCCGATGTTGAATCCGGCTCTTTGCAGCCCTATACCGCGGACGGTGATTCCTTTCATGGAACCTGTCATAAATCCGTAAACGTGTTCTATCCGCGCTCTGATTTTGGATTTCTTACGGTTGCTTTCCTTCTGTTCGTCAGTCAACGGACGATTGCGATAGCCTTTTTCATGAATGCTGTTTTCAACATTTTCAGGGAGTTTTTCGGCAATTCCACGACCAGAATAGGCGCTGTCGGCATAAACGACCTTGTCTGTTTTGTCGATGAAGTCCACGAGTTCATTGCTGTCGTGAACGGCAGCGTTTGTTACGGCATAATCGGTGATAATCTTGCTGTCGGCATCTACTTTCGTGTGATCTTTGTATCCGTAGTGCTTTTCTCCGCCCTTCACTGTCCAGCGGGCATCTGTGTCCTTTTGAGCCAATTTGTGTGCGGCTTTCGGCGTGTCCTCTGTCCATCCTTCGGGAATTTTGCCTTCCTTGATAGTTTTGTTCTCTTCTCTTGTATTACGTTGCCGGGGAGCATCTACAAAGGTGGCATCAATAATGGTTCCCGTGTGCGTGATGATTCCCTGACTCTCAAGCTGACGATTAAAAAGACGGAACAGTTCTTCTATCGCTTTTGCTTGTATCAGTGTATCACGGAATAGCCATATGGTTTTTGCGTCCGGAACCTTCTCTCCGAGGGACAGACCAAGAAAACGCATAAAGCTCATGCGGTCATTGATCTGGTACTCCGTTTGGTCATCCGAAAGATTGAAAAGTCTTTGCAGAATCAAAATTTTGAACAGAAGAAGATAGTCATACGGAGGACGACCGCCGGAGCCTTTGCGCTCTTTCCTGAAAGCAGCATTAAGTGTTGGGCGGAATATCTCCCAATCAATAATGTTCAGCTTTTCCAGGGAATCACCAAGCCTCGTCAGTTTTTCAAGGCGTGTTTCTTCAGCAAAAAATCCAAATTGCATCATACGGTTTATCTCCTGTTCCTTTGATGCTTCTATTATACCAGAAATGTTTGCACAACGGTATTATAAATTGAATTTAAACGGGAGTTTTTAGAGATTACCTT
>DCTF01000059.1 GCA_002329225.1 Ruminococcaceae bacterium UBA1447 | reverse complement strand
TTGCTACAATCCGGAGCTACATTATGAGCGTTCTCTCCGCTGATTGAACATTGATGCTGAACGGCTCAAGTTCGTATTCAGCTATGAGGTAGTCATATCCGCTTTCTTTAAGATAATCGTAAATAATGCTTGTTGCCGTCATTTGTCTGCATGGGTAAGCTTTGATAAAAAACGCTGTTTCGACTATAAGAGGCTCTTTGAGATAGTCGGCGGTAAAAACANNTATGTAACGGTTGTAATCTCTTCTACTGCGAATCTCTTCAGGATTTGAGAGTGTAAAACCAAACTCATTGATAATTGAAACAATATTTTCTTTGAGTTTTCTTCTTTTGCTTTCTGTCGGTTTGCTTTCCGCCTCAATATTCAAATCGATATCTTCTGAAAAACGATTGATAATTTTATAACATTTTGAAAGCGATGTGCCGCCCTTAAAAATTATATTTGGTTGGAGTTCTGCTATTCTTTTCAAGAATAATGTAACAAAATAATCTTTTTCTATGATTTCAGATACAATTCCTTTATCGTTTGCAATCCTTAAAATGACCTGTTCAAAAGTGTTTTTATCATGGTGCAACACTGTATACTACCTCACTTTCAATAAGGTTTCGCATTGCTTTATCGGGGAAGACCGGAGCGTATTCGGTGATTTTACTGCGGGTTATACCGTTGGCTTCTATGAATTCTTGAATGAGCTCCTTGCGTTCGTCATCAAGAAAATCGGGAGTTGTATCGTTCATAAGCTCTAAAAAGCTTTGTACCGCAACGTTTGAATCGGTTATTTCAGTTCTTGCTTTGCGAAGCAGCACCTTCTGTTTGCCAACAAGGACATCGCGCACTTTGGATGTTTCATTATTGGTATATATCTCAAGAACATTCGGCATTTGAGTAGTCAGTCTTAACCGGTTTTGGAATGTTATGCCTGAATAATAACCGATAGTATCATTGCCATCGGAGAGATATTTTTTCTCGATAACCTTTCTGGGATTAAGCAAACTCTTGCCGAATATGGTATCGGTGGGGATATAATAAACGCCTTTTTCAAAGCGCATTAATTTGCCTTCTGCAACTAAAGCGTTCAGTTGTTTATAAATCCAAGGCTTGGAATAATCTTTAAACTTAATCTCGTTTGACATAATAGGTTCATCGGTTCCAAACATTTCGAGCAAATATTCAAAAAATGACACGGTGTACAACTCCTTTCTCTGTATAGTATTATTGTAATGCAATGGAATTATAGCATAATCAACCGATATGGTCAATAATATTATAACCATTCTTCATCGCTTATTTTTCATTCCTTCTTTCGATATATTCGCTAATATGTTATCACATGTTCTCTCATATTTTCTCCCCTTCCTAATAAAATGCTTGCAATTACTGAGGCTTTATGATAGACTTTTGCCCGTAGGACAGTGTTTTTTGAAGAGTGGGGCAACCCGCTCTTTAGTTTGCGCTTGTTTGTAAATTCAAAAAAAGAATTAAGGTGATTTTTTGTCCGTTCAACCAAAGGGAGGCTCGGTGGCGGAAAATGTCCGGCGCATAGTCGAGCCCTTTGCCCGGGAGCTGGGTTTGAGCATCTGGGATGTGCGATATTTAAAGGAAGGCTCCTCCTACTATGTGAGGATATTTATTGATAAAGAAGGCGGCGTAACTCTTGACGACTGTGTGGATTTAAGTCATGCCGTCGACAAACCCCTGGATGATGCCGACCCCGTTCCTCAGAGTTACTGCCTGGAAGTTTCTTCCCCCGGTTTGGAACGGGAACTCATGAGGGACGAACACTTCACCGCCTGTTTAGGGCAAAAGGTTAAACTGCGGCTGATTCGCCCACGGGAGGGCAAAAGGGAGTTCAGGGGAACCCTGGAAGCTTACAGCGAGGGGATAATCACCGTCCGAACAGGTGACGGCAATCCCCTTGATGTGGATAAAAAAGAAACAGGTTATGTAAAACTTGATGATTTTGAAGACAGTGAGGTAATCGAAAAATGAATAAAGAGTTTTTCAGTGCGCTAAAATTACTTGTAGCTGAAAGGGGCGTTTCAATGCACGCCCTTAGTGAAGGCATTGAAAGGGCAATCGTAACGGCGGTTAAACGCGACTTTAACGGCAAAGACATTGTTTTTTGTGAGATTGACCCGGACGAGGAGAAAATGCGTGTTTACGTGCGCAAAACCGTTGTGGAAGAAGTTGAGGACCGTGATACGGAAATCACTGTTGAAGATGCACAAAAATACAAGTCCTCCGCCCTGCCCGGCGATGTTATAGAAATTGATCTGGAAACCAAAGAGGTCAGCCGGATTGCTGCGGATAAAGGCAAGCATATTTTGCGCCAGGGAATCCGTGAGGCGGAGAATATCAGCAGAAGCGAAAAACTTCAGAGCCGCAATCAGGAGATTGTAACCGCAAAAGTTCAGCGTGTGGAACCCGCCTCCGGGGACGCCATTGTGGAATTTGACGGTATTGAAGAGATTTTATTTAAAAGCGAACAACTGCCCGGCGACTACCTCAGGGAAGGCAGCCTGATAAAAGTATATGTGGCCGATGTTAAGGATATGAAAAACAGTAAAAACATCAGGGCTACAATATCCCGCACACATCCGGGGCTTGTACGGCGTTTGTTTGAGACCGAAGTGCCCGAGATTTTTGACGGCACTGTGGAAATCAAGTCCGTTGCCCGTGAGGCGGGCTCCCGCACAAAAATCGCCGTATACAGCGCCGATGAAGATGTTGACCCCGTAGGAGCCTGCATAGGCCCCAGAGGCGCCAGAGTATCCAAGATAGTTGATCTGCTCGGCGGCGAAAAGATTGATGTGGTTAAGTACAGCGATTCGGCGGGTGAGTTTATCGCCTCGTCTTTGGCTCCGGCAGATGTGCTGGAAGTTATCCCCGACGAAAGCGGAGAAAAGTCATGCCGTGTAATCGTGCCCGACAATCAACTTTCCCTTGCAATTGGCAACAAGGGGCAGAATGTGCGCCTTGCCGCCAAGCTTACGGGTTGGAAAATTGATATAAAACCCGAAGTGGGGCAGGATGAACAGGTAATCAACTTTGATCTTTATTAAACCCGTCGCAAGAAAAATGAGGCCTGGTTATGCAAAAACGCAAGGTTCCGTTGCGCCAGTGTATGGGCTGTAACGAAAGAAAACCGAAAAAAGAACTTGTACGTGTGGTAAAGAACAAGGAGGGAGAGATTTCTCTTGACCTGAAAGGGCGAAGCCCCGGACGAGGAGCCTATGTTTGCCACAGTCTCGATTGCCTTGCAAAAGCGCAAAAGTCAAAACGTTTTGAACGTGTGTTTGAATGTAAAATCCCCGAGGAAGTGTACGAACTTATGCAACAGGAGCTGAGGGATGACGGCTGATAAACTACTTTCTCTTTTAGGTCTGTGCAGAAGGGCCAACAAACTCAGTTTAGGGCACGATGCCTGTATACAAGCTATTACCCGTAGAACGGCAAAACTTTGTATAATCTGTTCGGATGCTTCGGAAAGGCTCAAAAAAGAGTTTGAGCGTGAAACTGATTTTGATAACAGGAATATTACTTTGATAACTTTACCCTATACACAGNNCGGGTTTTAACTGTAAACGATGAAGGTTTTGCACAAGCAATTTTACGCCTGGCGGAAAATCAAACGGGAGGTAACAACGCCATATGTTAAGCAAATATAAGGTTCATGAGGTGGCGAAGGATCTTAATGTGAAGAGCGGGGATATTGTTGACCTGCTTAAGCAATATTTTCCCGACCCTAAAAAGCACTCTACCGTGTTGGAGTCGGAGGAGCTGGATGTCATTTTTGACAGCTTCACCCAAACGCATGCGGTGGAAAGCTTTGACGAATACTTCGCAACAGCTGAAGAACCTAAGCCGACTAAAAAGCCGGCTGCGAAGAAAAAGACGGAAGAAACAGCGGAAGAAACCAAGCCCTCCCCCAAACAAAAAGCCGAGGACAAACCGGAAGAACCGAAGACGGAGAAAAAACCGGTTGCTGCGGCACGTACGAAGACGGCTAAACCGGCACCGGTGAAAGGTAAGCCCTTTACCGCCAAGCAGAAGCCTAAAGATTCCGGTCCCCTGCAGTCCCGCACAAAGGGTCAGGCCAGCACCATTGATACCCGAGCAGGCACTGTGGAGCTGGACAAGTATAACGAGCGTTACGAGAGCATTGCCTCCGCCAACACTACAAGGCAGAGTGACCGCACCGCAAGCAGACAAAAACTCAAACAAAAATCCCAGCAATACCGCAAAAAGGGTATGCGAACCTCCCGTAAGGAGACCGAGTCCGAACGTTTGGCGCGTATCGCCGAAGAACGTGCGAGAAAGCCTCAAATGGTCATTAAGGTTCCGGAAGAAATCTCTGTCGGCGATTTTGCCGGTATGATGAAGATTTCCGTTTCGGAAGTAATCAAAAAACTCCTCAGCGAAGGGATTATGAAGGCGGTAAGCGATGTTATCGATTATGATACCGCCGAATATATAGCGCTGGCTTTCGGAGTTCGTGTTGAACCCGAAGTTGTTGTAAGCATTGAAGAAATGATTATTAACACCAGCGAAGACAGTGACGAAAACCTCGTCACCCGTGACCCGGTTGTTGTGGTTATGGGTCACGTTGACCACGGTAAAACTTCCTTGCTTGACGCTATACGCAACTCCGCCGTGACCGAAACGGAAGCGGGCGGTATAACCCAGCATATAGGCGCCTACCGCGTGGATATTAAAGGCAATAAAATCACGTTTTTGGATACTCCGGGGCATGCCGCTTTTACTTCTATGCGTGCCAGGGGCGCCAATGTTACGGATATAGCCATTTTGGTTGTTGCCGCGGATGACGGCATAATGCCCCAGACGGTGGAAGCGATCAACCACGCTAAAGCCGCCGATGTGCCCATTGTTGTAGCCATTAATAAGATGGACAAAGAAAGTGCAAATCCGGAACGCATAAAACAACAGTTGACCGAATACGAACTCGTACCCGAAGAGTGGGGCGGCGACACCATCTGTGTGCCCGTTTCCGCTATGACTAAGATGAACCTGGATACCCTGCTTGAATCCGTACTGATTGTTGCGGAAATGAAAGAATTGCGCGCCAATCCCAACCGTGCCGCTAAAGGTGTGGTAATCGAGGCAAAACTTGACAAAGGCCGGGGGGCCGTATCCACTTTGTTGGTGCAGAACGGTACCCTTAAAGTCGGCGATGCGATTGTTGCCGGTATGACGGTGGGCCGTGTAAGGGTTATGGTTGACGATAAAGGCCGTGAAATAGAGAGCGCCGGCCCCTCCTTCCCGGTGGAAATTACCGGTTTGGATGACGCTCCTCAGGCCGGTGATGCTTTCGACGTGGTTTCCGACGAGCGTCTGGCTCGGGAACTTGTGGAACAGCGTAAACATCAGGCTAAACTTGAAGAGTTTAACCGCCAGCATAAAGTCACTTTGGATAATCTGTTTGAATCTCTCCAGGCCGGAGAACTTAAAGATTTGAATCTGATTATTAAAGCCGATGTTCAGGGTTCCGCCGAAGCCCTTAAACAAAACCTTGAAAAACTCAGCAATGAAGAGGTACGGGTATGTACTATTCACTGCGGAGTCGGCGGCATAAATGAATCCGACGTTACCCTCGCCGATGCTTCCGGCGCCATTATTATCGGCTTTAATGTACGGCCAAATCAATTAGCGGCTCAGATGGCGGAAAGGGATAGCGTGGATATGCGTACATACCGTGTTATCTACGACTGTATTGAAGAGATTCAGGCAGCTATCAAGGGTATGCTTGCACCCAAGTTCCGTGAAGTGGAGCAGGGCCGCATTGAAGTACGCCAAATTGTAAAAATTTCTTCCATCGGCAATGTGGCGGGCTGCCATGTTGTTGACGGTAAAGTAACCCGCAATGCAAAAATCCGTGTGGTGCGTGACGATGTTATCGTGGCGGAATGCGAGATTGAATCCTTAAGACGATTCAAAGACGATGTGCGTGAAGTTGCCCAGGGTTATGATTGCGGTATTTCTCTCCACAAGTTTAACGACATTAAGGAAGGCGACATTCTGGAAGCCTACACAATTGAAGAATACAGAGATTAACGGTTGTAGAGAATAAAGGAGAAGAGAAAAATTGGCGGGATACAGTAAAGCCAGAATAGCGGAAGATATAAAAAGGGAACTTGCCGCCATCGTGCGTGAACTTAAGGATCCCCGTGTTCAGGGGATTCTTACGGTGGTTCGCGTGGATGTCAGCCGGGACGCCTCCTTCGCAAGGGTGTATATCAGTGCCATGGAAGGTATTGAAACTGCAAAACTGGCCGTTTCGGGTCTTGAATCCGCTAAGGGACTTATCCGCCGGGAGATAGGCGGCAGACTCCGTTTACGTGCAACCCCCGAACTCCGTTTTATAGCGGATGATTCCGTTGAGCAAAGCGTTATTATTGCAAAAAAACTTGAAGAACTGAAAGCTAATTCCGAAGATTAAGCTCCGGGGAAAGGACAGCGTATTGGAACACATCAAAAGCGACTGCGCCGCAAAAATATTGCTGAAAAATGACAACATTCTTATCCTGACCCATGACCACCCGGACGGGGACACACTGGGCAGCGCCTATGCTCTTTGCAGAGGACTTCATCAATTAGGTAAAAAGGCGGCCGTACTGTGTACGGAAGATGTGCCGGAAACCTATTCCTTTATGTGGGCCGGGGTTGAAGTTCAATGCTTTGAGCCTGAATTTATCGTTACGGTTGATGTGGCAGATGCGGTGCTTTTGGGTGCGGAGAATGAAGAGAAGTTCAAGGATAAAATTAATCTGAACATTGACCACCACAGTTCCAACAACTTGCAGGCGGATTTTGTGGTGCTGGAAAGCACCGCCGCCGCCACTGCGGAGATAGTTTTTGATATTCTCAAATATTGGGGAGTTAAGATTGACGTTCCCATGGCGGACTGTATTTTTACGGGAATTTCCACTGATACGGGATGTTTTCGCTATTCCAACACTACCGCCCGTTCACATAATATAGCCGCATTTTTAATTGAAGCGGGAGCCAACTCCCACGATATAAACCAGACCTTTTTTGAAACAAAAACCCGTGTTTATGCAGCCCTTGAACGCCTTGCCCTTGATTTCCTGACCTTGTATTTTGACGGCGCTTGCGCAGTTATAACCGTAACACAGGCAATGCTTGAACAAAGCGGTGCTACCGCAAGTGAATGTGACAGAATATCAGCTCTGCCCCGTCAAATCGAAGGGGTAAAGGTAGGGGTAACATTAAGGGAAACGCAAAACGGAAGTTTCAAAGCTTCCATACGCACCAACGGCCCCGTCAATGCGGCGGAACTTGCGGGAAAACTCGGCGGAGGCGGACATGTCAGAGCGGCGGGATGTCAATTGGAGGGTCCCCTGGAAAAAGCTTTGGAAAATCTGCTGCGTGTTGTAGAGGAAGAAATTAGCTGAACTGAAGGGCGCTGAGGCGCCCTTTTTTTAAGCTGACGGAGAAGTTATGACGGGATTTATAGTTTTGGATAAGCCGAAAAATATAACCTCTTTNNCTTTCGGCGCTGTAGCCCGAGTACGCCGTATTACCGGCGAAAAAAAGGCAGGGCACACGGGGACCTTGGACCCCATGGCCACGGGTGTGTTGCCCGTAATGTTGGGGGGAGCCACCCGTTTTGCCGAACTTTTACCCTGCCATGACAAAGGCTACAGGGCGGAGGTCCGCCTGGGCATCACTACCGATACCCGGGATATTACCGGCAATGTTTTAACTGAAAACAAATCCTCCGTCACTGCGGAGGATTTGCAGACTGTTTTAAAAAGATTTACCGGAACAACAGAACAGACGCCGCCGATGTTTTCCGCACTTTCAAAAGACGGAGTGCGGCTTTATGAACTGGCCCGAAAAGGCATTGAAGTGGAGCGGGAAAAGCGGCAGATAAATATTTACTCTTTGGAACTTATAGATTTTGACGAGAAAAATCAGACCTTTACCCTTGATGTTTTTTGTTCGGCGGGCACCTATGTTCGTTCTCTAGCGGCGGATATAGGGGAAGCCTTGGGTTGCGGCGCCGTACTTGCCGCCCTGCACCGCACCCGGGCAAACGGATTCAGGCAGGAGGACAGCATATCTTTGGAGCGTCTTGAAGAGCTTGTACGCACCGATTGCCTTTACGAACACCTTATACCGGTGGACGAGGTGCTCGTCTGCTACCCGGCCATGTTTGTAACCCCTGCTCAAGCTATTCGTTTTAAAAACGGCGGCGCACTCGACAGAGAGCGAATTAAGGTTCCCGATTCATACGGATTTTTCAGGGTTTATTCTCCGGATAATACCTTTTTAGGGGTGGGCGAACTCGGAGAAGACGCCGAAGAAATGACGGTTANNTTAAGCGGGTTTATTTGCCGAAATAGTTAATAAAATAGAGTACTAAAAAGTCTTGGCTGCTTATGTGGTTTTTCGCTACAGTTCCAAGGCTTTTCTTTTTGAATCAGGTGTTGTGCGTTTTCAGGAATATTTTTCTCATGCAAAGACAGATAGGTTCAACAATTCATATAAATCTTCTTTTATTGCTTCTCCTACCGTGATCTTGTCTCCAAATTCAGGCTTGTCGAACTGATTGTATTTTTTTGGACAAAAAGCATATTCCATCATTCATTAAATTCGAAACTTTTATATAAAAAGGTCTTGCAAACGAAGTTAGCAAATGCTAATATGTAGCGGGGGTTAGCTGCAGCTAACAAGAATTTCGTTTGAAAGATTAAAAAAAACCGAACTACCGTTATTAGGGTATTGTTGCGTTAGATTAAGGCAATGTTGTTGCAATGTTCTTCGGGTGTAATCATGCTAACAGTTTTGAGCTTATTCCAAGTATAATCATGGCATACATCCCCGAGTTGACATTTCATAAAACACGTTCAGGGGAGTGATTATTGAGTTATTGATTTGCACAATATTGCAATGAATATCGAATATCGCTAAATAAATCGGCGTTTTTTGTTACATGCTTGCCTAAATCAATATAGTCATATGGGGTGTATAGATTGAATGTGAAAGAAAAAAATTCTTTGCGTTTGAGTAAATTGCCGTTTTTAATTTTTTTAATAACTTTGCTGGTTTTGCAATATGCATCATACGCCACTGCGTTTAATCAAATCAGTCGTGTTTGCACCACTTTTTTGCGGCTATATTTGACTATTTACTTATTTAACTTTATTGTGTCGAAAGATGAACACAAAAGAAAAGATAAAAAACATAATAGGGAAAAAAGGTCTAAGTTTTTATTTAAGCCTATGTTGAAACTTAAACCATTAAAGAACAAAAATAGTAAAGCGACAGAAAAAGAAAAAACAACGGATGAATTCGAGTCGGACGATTGCTTGTTGTCGGAAAAAGAAAGAGAGCACCGAAAAGACCTTACAGGGAATACTGCAATAAAGGCATTGTACATTGTGATGCAACTCTATACAGTTATAAGTTTAGTTGTTAGCTCTTTCGGTGATACCGTTTCAAGGCTGAAAAGTAATGTTTCTTTCCTGTCTGTCGGGGTATTGGCAATTATTGCAATTGCTTTTTTTTCTTTAGGAAAATGGAACAAAATGAACAATACTAAAGAAGCGAGTACAACCGTATCAAGCATGCTTAACCTGCTCGGTTCTATTAGTGCTGTATATGCTGTCGTGTTATCAATACAGATAATTCTCAAAATTGATTGTAGTTATATAATACTCTGGTTTTACCGCATATTCACAATATACATTGCTTTCTGCTTTGTTTTTGGAATTGTTGTTGCAACAATAAAAGGCAAAACACTTCAAAATTTTAATTATGATATATATTACCCAACCGCAAAAAGAAAAAAACGTACAGACATTTTTGCATTGATCGAGGAAAACACGGGAATATCATTGAAATCATTATGGAGCCTTCGCTTTGTTTTACGGATACTGCCGGCATTGATTTTAGGTATTTTTTTTCTTCTTGTTTCGTCCACGTGCATATATAAGGTTGAACCTTATCAACAGGCACTTAAGTACAGATTTGGAACGCTAAATGACGGTTCAGTTGAATCGCAAGGAATTCATTTTAAACTTCCGTGGCCTATTGATAAAATAGAATTGCATGATGTCCATCGTGTAAAATGCATTCCAATCGGATATGAGTCGTCATCAAATTTGGACAATCTTTGGACTCAATCGCATGGTGGCGAAGAATACAAGCTGTTAACGGGTGGTGGAAATGAACTTTTATCAAGCAGTAGATTTTCATCTTGTGGCAGCACAAAGCAAAGAGGAGTTGCTTCAGGCGGCAGCCTGTGTTGCCCACGGCTCACTTCATCCGACTTCAAAATCAATAATGAGACTCTGTCAAAACATGGAGTATTCTACAACATTTCAGATTGTTGAGATAGTTGGTAACGGCGTTAGAGGGCATGACGGAAAAGATGAGATAGTGATAGGGAGTTCCAGATATGTTTCTTCCCTCGACCATACTCTTAGCAAAGATTTTGATCAGGACGGAACGCTGAGTTGGGTTGTCAGAAATAATACGGTGCTTGGATGTATTGTTTTTTGCGACATACTTAGAGATGACGCAAAACAAAGCTTGGAAGAATTGAAAGAGCTGGGCGTTGAAAAAGTATGTGTGCTTACTGGTGATAATGCAAGAGAAGCGCAGCGAATTACGGAAAGCCTTCCTGTTGACTATCTTTATTGTGAGCTTCTTCCCGAACAAAAGCTTGAAAAGGTAAAGGAGGCTATGTTAGACAAAATCGTTGCCGTAGTTGGCGATGGAATAAACGACTCGCTTGCCTTATCAGAGGCTGATGTCGGAATAGCAATGGGTGCCATGGGCTCAGATACCGCAATACAGAGCGCAGATATTTCGTTAATGAACAACTCGTTGAGTAATTTGCCATTTATTATTAAACTTGCAAAAAAAACAAAAGGAATTATTTATCAAAATATAGTGATTGCTTTTGCAATAAGTGCAATTATGATATTTCTTGCTGCAAGCGGAATCATAAGCCCTCTTTTAGGAGCTTTTCTGCACAATGCTGGTGCGTTTATTATACTGATAAACAGCGGACNNTATCGGAGGCGTGAGACGCAACAGCGGGCAGGCTGAAAACCTGCCCGCTACAATTATTTTTGCTTAATTTCCGCTTGTCAGTTTTTTAAACAGGTCGTTGAATAAGGCATCCCTGTTAATATGGTAAACATATTTTATCAAATGCCGTGTGGGGTCAAAGCTGTAATGGTGGTCGTATTGAGGCAAGGGAGCGGGGACAAAAATATCCCGGGTAAAATCTTCCCCTNNCCAGGCAACCGCTGTTACATCCCAAATAATCCGGCTCCAACTGTTTTCGGTATATGGCCCGGAATCACGCAGGACTATGTCCACAAGGTAGTCGCAAACAGGATTTTTACCCCGCAAACGGTACTCCAATTCCGGCCCGCTTGTATGAAAGGCGGAAACCACACCCATGCAGGGCAACTGAACAACCGCCGCCGTGCTGCCGAAAACTACCCTTGCTGCGGCCACATCCTGCTTCATATTAAATTCATCGGTTTTAGGCCAACTGTGGGAATGACCGCCCAACCAAACTATTACGATGTTTTCGATAATAGAGGGGCAGAGAATAATTGCGGAAGCAACATTTGTAATGGCGCCTATCGCAACCACGTAAAGAGGATTTTGCGGGCTGTATTCCAGGGCACGTTCGGCCAAATCCCGTGCGGCGGGGGAATCTGCAAAGGTAATCTCATCAGGCAAATATGTTCGGGAACCTTTAAACACAACGGGCTTTAAGTCCTGCCTGTTAAGCAAGTCCAGCAGTTTTATTATCTCATCGTAACTTTTTTCCATCCCGTCGGCGGGCCCGTCCGAATTGTGGTTATGGAAGGGGGCCGCATAGATAGCCTTTACATTGAGCTTTTCCGCGGAGCGCAGCATGTAGGCGAGGGCAAACTGGTCATCGACTTCGTTGAAAGCGTCCGTGTCCAAAACCGCATCGACTTTACCCGAGGGCTTTTGGAGCATATTTATCAGTCTTGCGTTTACATCCGCCATGTTATAATTCCCCGCAGCTATTTTTTCTTGGATATCAGAGGCACTGCCACGCATATTATTATCACAAGTACTGCGGCAACGGCAACATAAACGGGCCACTTTACCTCACCTTCGGGGCTGCCCGTAGCGGCTACGGTTACAGGAGCGAGAAGGGTTTCATCCGCTGAATAGGCGATAATCTGCAAAACAATACCGAACACTCCCGCCGCCATAAGCAGGGCAAGGAGCAGCGCCACTATGCGTACAAAAATTTTTCTGTTTTTCATTGTTCAGCCCTCTATTCCAAGGATTTTTTTCATATCGTCACCGATGTTTTTTGCAAGTTCTTTTGCACTTTCTTTATCTTTTCCTCTGGCGGTAATGTAGACCTTGATTTTCGGCTCCGTACCGGAGGGGCGCACAATAACGCCGCAGTTTTCGGGCAGTTTATAGGCCAGCACATTGGATTCCGGCAGATTAATTGCGGCTATGCTCCCCGTTGCGGTATTCACTGTTTCGCCTTTTGCATAGTCCGAAACGGCGGATACCGTAAGCCCCGCAATTTTCGCAGGAGGCGCTGCCCTTAATTTGTCCATAATGCTGCGCATTTTTATCATGCCGCTTTCACCCTCAAAGGCAAAGTTCAATACGGTGTTCAGGTAAAAACCGTAATTATCATAAATATCATCTATCACGTCAACAAGGGATTTGCCGAGTTTTTTGTAATAAGCCGCCATTTCGCAAATGAGCATTGAGGCCACAACCGCATCTTTATCCCTCACATGGATGCCCGCAAGGTAACCGTAGCTTTCTTCCATCCCCAGAATAAAGCTGTCCTCCCGGCCCTCTTTTGCCAAAAGGCTTATATGCTCTCCTATGTACTTGAAACCGGTCAGCAGGTCCACCACTTCGCAGGAATAATCCCGGGCTATTCGGGTTACCAGATCGGTGGTCACAATAGTTTTTACAATGACCGGCTTTTCGGGCAAAGTTCCCTGTGCCGAGCGGCAGGATAGTACATATTGGCTGAGCAGAGCGCCCATCTCATTGCCGCTGAAAAGTCGGTAGTCATCGCCGCTTTTTACGGCTATACCCACCCGGTCGCAGTCGGGGTCGGTAGCCAAGAGCAAATCCGCCCCCTGAACATCGGCGAGTTTTAAGGCTTCTTCAAAGGCCTGCCTTATTTCAGGATTGGGGTAGAGGCAGGTGGGGAAGTTGCCGTCGGGCATTTCCTGAGTCGGAACAACGGAAACATTTTCAAGACCGATTCTCCCCAGAACTTCCCGTACGGGAATGTTGCCCGCACCGTTGAGCGGAGTATATATTACTTTTAAGCCGCAATCCCGGCTGACTCCCGGATTGATTTGGGCGGAAAGCACCGCCTGATAGAATTCCTCGTTCAATTCGGGAGGAATGTATTTAATTTTCCCGAGGGCAAGCCCCTCGTCAAAATCTATTTTTTTAACATCGCCGAAGATGTCCGTCTTTTGGATAAATCCGTAGGTTTCGGCAGCGGCCTCGTCCGTCATTTGGTAACCTTCCGGGTCATAACATTTGTAGCCGTTATAACGTGAGGGGTTATGGCTGGCGGTTATGACAACTCCGGAAGCGCAGCCGAGGCGGCGTACGGCGAATGAGAGCATGGGTGTGGGCACCAAAGCGGGGAAGATATGGGCGGTTATACCGTTTGCCGCCAAAACCGAAGCCGTCTCTCTTGCAAAAAGCTCGGAGTTTATTCGGGAGTCATAGGCAACGGCCACCTCGGCGTTTTCGTATCTGCTGTTTAAAAAATCGGAAAGTCCCTGAGTGACCTGGTTAACCGTAAAAACATTCATTCGGTTGGTGCCGGCTCCCAATAATCCCCGCAAACCGGCGGTGCCGAATTCGAGGGCGCGGTAAAAGCGATCGGCAATTTCGCCATCTTCATTTTCTATAGACAACAGTTCCTCGTAAAGTTCCGGATAGTCTTTTGTTTTTTTAAGCCAAAGTTTGTAGAGGCTTTTAATATCGGACATAAGTGTTCTCCTTTTCCGTTTGTAATAAAAAACATGATAAAGGGGTTATTTCCCGCAGGCTGAATATCGGGATATGTTTTTCGCCGTAATTATAGCACAAGGCGCCCTGCCTGCGCAATAAAAACGCCTTGGAGTGACTGTTGCCGGTAAAATCGCTTGACAAGCGTAAATAATAGATATATAATCAATAAAACTGTATCATATGATACACTTTAAGAGGTTTTAATGAGCTCTGTGTTTACACCGTCTGTTATTAAAATACTGCGGCAATCCGATATCTTTGAGCCGATTGAGCCGGACACCCTGCGCAAGGGGCTGGAAGAATATGCCGAGCAGGCAGAGTTTTTGAAGGGCGAGGTGCTCCGCCCCCGCAGCGGCGAACCGGCTATCGGGCTTTTGATTTCCGGCAAGGCTGCTGTGACAAAGGGCAGGGCGGTAATAAACACCCTTGAAAAAGGCGCTTTGTTCGGAGCCGTGACCCTGTATGCGGGAATGCCGGAGGAGGCAACCCGTCTGTCTGCCATGAACCTTTGCCGGGNNAGTCATGAACCTTTGCCGGGTCGTTTTTTTGCCGAAACCCTTCGTGAGCTCTCTTATGAAAGACTGTCCCCGAATGGCGGAAAACTACATTGCCTATCTGTCCCGCCGCATCTACTTTTTGACTGATAAAATCGACGCCTTTACCGCCGGCTGTGCCGAAAATCGTTTGTCTTTACATTTGCTCGGAGAATACGAAGGGGAAGAACATAAAGTCACCGTCGGCAACTTCAGCGCCCTGGCAAAGCAGTTGGATATAAGCAGGGCAACTCTTTACCGTGCCTTGGACAATTTGGAAAAAAAGGGAGCCGTTATTCGGAATGGCAAAATAATTACCGTTACGGATAAGAGCAAACTTTTTTAATATGTGATACATTGTAAAATGAAGTGC
>DCTF01000102.1 GCA_002329225.1 Ruminococcaceae bacterium UBA1447 | reverse complement strand
CATGCAGGGCAAATCATCGTGAATAAGCGAATAAGTATGTATCATCTCCACAGCGCAGGCAAGGGGTAAGGCGCTTTTGACGGAGCCTCCGCAAACCCTGCAGAATTCCAAGGTCAGTACGGGTCTGATTCTTTTGCCGCCGTTGAGTATACTGTAATGCATTGCTTGACAAACAACGCTGTTTTCGGCGGGAGGCAGATATGTTTTCAGCGCCTCATTAACTTCGGCCGCATATTCTTCAAGTCTGATTTTTTCAGGTAGCATCCTGTTGTTCAGCCTCCTGTTCCAAGTCGGAAAGTTCTATAAGTTTTTGTTCAGCTTTATCCAGCGCCGAATTGCAAAACGTCACAAGTTTGGAGCCCTCTTCAAAAAGCTTCAGCGTTTCTTCAAGGGGCTTGCTCCCGTCTTCCAATGCACTGACAATTTCTTCTATCCTTTTTATTGCGTCTTCATAGGTTTGTTTTTTCACGATGCGCACCTCATATTATTCTTTCGCTAATCGATTACATTTTCAACAAGGCAGGTAAGCGTACCTTTACTTAGTTTCAGCTCAACTTCGCTCCCGGGTGAAACCTGCTTTGAATCAAGCAAAGCCTTTCCGCCGCGGGTTGCTATGGCATAGCCTCTTGCCAAAACTCTTAACGGACTGAGTGCATCCAACTTGCCGAGCAAGGGCATAAAACAACTCCTTTTGGAGCGAACACTGTCCTGCGTAAAAACAGTCAGTTGTGCTGAAAGGCTGTCCAGCCTTTGCCTATGGGCATCAAGGGCGGCAAGAGGAGAAGAAAGAGCCGGAGAATCGGAAAGGTTTTTGATTATCTGCCGCTGAAGTAATATTTTTCCCCTCACAGCCTCAGAAGAGCGCACAGATATGTTCTTTAAATATTCTTTTTGCTGTATTCGGGAGGGCACCGCCAATTCCGCAGCGGCGGAAGGGGTCGGAGCACGCAGGTCTGCCGCAAAATCACAGATTGTATAGTCTGTTTCATGCCCTACGGCTGAAATAACCGGTATTTCGCTGACGGCTACAGCCCTTGCTACAATCTCTTCATTAAAAGCCCAAAGATCTTCAATGGAACCGCCTCCCCTGCCGACAATTAAAACATCGGCAAAAGCCCCTTTGTTAAACCTCCGTATTGCACCGGCTATCTGACCCGCCGCCTGCTCACCCTGCACCTGCACGGGACAAAGTACAATCTGAGCGGCGGGAAAACGCCTGGTTATGACATTGACAATATCCCGCAAAGCGGCTCCCGTGGGGGATGTGACCACACCCACCCTTTGCGAGAACCTGGGTACAGGTTTTTTTCTTTCCGGCGCAAACAGCCCTTCGGCATTAAGTTTTTGCTTAAGCTGCTCAAATGCAAGGTTCAGGGCACCGATGCCGTCGGGCTGCATATCATCCACATAAAGCTGATATTGGCCGTCCCTTTCATAAACCGAAACACGGCCCCTTGTGATTACCCGAAGGCCGTTTTCCGGTTTAAATCGGATTTTCTGCGCCGCACTGCGGAACATTACCGCTTTGAGGGTGGCATTTTCATCCTTGAGCGTAAAATAGCAATGACCGGAACTGTGTTCTTTAAAATTTGAAAGCTCTCCGGCCACATAGACATTCGACAGATGAGCGTCGCCGTCCAAAAGCAGCTTTATATAGGTATTCAGCTGACTTACGGTTAATACCGCAGGTAGTTTCATCAGTTTTCCTTCTTTTTGCTTTTACAGGGCGGTATAGGGCTCCGCATTTCTATTATGAGCAATTCCGGCCAGCACCGCTATGCCTGCCGCATTGTCCGAACTGAAACCCGGAGAGGCAAAAACCGCACCGTATTTTTCACTTATCCGCCGTTGTATTATTTTGTTTGACATCACTCCGCCCGAAAAAACCAAAGGCAGGCCGGGATGAAGGTTCAGAACATATTCAATCATTTTTAAAACGGTTCGGGCTAAATACTCAATACAAAAAGCGGCTATATTTTCCGCCGGCTCCCCTTTTTGCAAAAGCACGGCACACTGATTTTCCAAACCCGATAAACAACAGTTGCCTTGCTTAACAGCAGTAGAAACCCGGACGGGGCAAGTGCCGTTATTTGCCAAATTTTCCAACTGCTCTCCGCAGGGGAAATCAAGTCCCAAACTGACGCCTACTCTGTCAACCGCCTGACCTGCATGTAGGTCCAGCGTTGCGCCCAAAACCGATATTTTAATAATCTTTTGAGAATCGGGCTCAACAAGCAGGGATTCAGTTGTGCCTCCGGAAATATGGAAGGCTATAAAGGGTTCATCAAGTAAAGACAAACTCCCTGCAGAAAACAGGGCCGCCGCAATATGCCCGGCCTGGTGGGAAAAAGCATAGCAAGGAACATCCCTCACCGCCGCCGCACTGACCGCAGCGCTGATCCCCGGCAAAAAACATGGCATATATGAATCTTCAAGATCCCGGGGCGATTTTGAAAAACCTACTGCCGTTATATCTCCGCCGGACTGTTTTGTCAGGCGGGTAATTACTCCCGGCAAATTGACGGTATGCTGAAAAACCGCCTCACTCTGACGCAAGCCCCTTTCTCCGCTTTGAACAGTCAGGGGCTTTTTTTCTTGCCGAACCTGTTGCTTATCAGGGGAATAAAGGGCTGCGGATGTGGTGTAATTGCTTGTATCAATACCAATATAGATATTCTTCATTGGGTTTCCTGATCATCGGGAGCATTTTTCTGCTCTTCTTCATCCAATCGCGCAATGCTGCCGAGCACACCGTTTATAAAAGCGCTGTCCTCTTCCGCGCCGAATTTTTTACCCAGCTCCACGGCTTCATTAATAGATACGCTTACGGGCACGTCCGGCAGATACAGAATTTCGCAAACCGACAGCCTCAGAATAGCAAGCGCCACCTTTGAAATGCGGTTAATGCGCCAACCTATGGAGTTTTGCTCAATCAGGTCATCAATGCTTACAAGATTATCCCAAGCCGTTTGCGCCAAGTTGCTTGCATATTCATCCTCCTGCACAAGCTCTTGCTCAACACCGACTTCTAAAATTTCGTCCAAAGCCGTTTCCGGGTGGAAAGACTTTTCAAACAAAACTATGAACGCCTGCTCTCTCGCTTGCCGTCTTGTCATTTTATATCCTCCGATACACCGATTGAGTTAAGAGCGAACTTCGAAATTATATTCCGCCGTCCGTCTTGTTTGAATTACAGGTTCAGAGTAAAAAGCGGAAAAACTTTCTCTCCGTTATTATATCATAAGGCGGTAAATTCTCAACATAAAAATGTATATTTACAGTCATTTATGCATAAAAAAAGAATATCAACTATATCGCAACCCAGTTTTCAGCACTTTATGCATAAATCTTAAACCGAGGTTCACGTCCGTGATGCATCTTGAAAAGCAGCGGTTGTTATGATAAACTGCAACAGTAATTATCCCCGCAAAAAGCGGAAGGGAAGGTACGGCAAATGAGCAAAAGCTTACCTACGGAAAACGGCACTGAAAAATCCGGCATAAGGCGGTTTTTCAGCGAAAACATTTATATTATGGCGGCGTTTTTTACGTCCGCCGCAGTTATGCTGTTTGTGTATTTCTGTTTCAGCGTTATTCCCTTCGGAGGCAGCACGGTATTAAGAATGGACCTTTACCACCAATACGGTCCCCTTTTTGCCGAGTTATATGAACGGATTATGGGAGCAAAGAGCTTTCTTTACTCCTGGAATTCGGGGCTTGGCGGCAGTTTTTTAGGCAATTTCTACAACTACCTTTCCAGCCCGCTGTCAATCATAATTCTGCTTTTCGGCAGACAGAATATTACCGAGGCCATTGCCGCCCTTATTCTGTTAAAAGCCGCTTTTGCCAGCGCCTTTTTCGCCTATTATCTGAAACGCAGTCAGGGAAAAAACGACTATTCTATTGCCGCCTTCGGCATGCTTTACAGTTTTTGCGGCTTTTTTATCGCTTATTACTGGAACATTATGTGGCTGGATGCCATGGCTCTGTTCCCTCTGGTTATGCTCGGTATTGATTTGATTATCAAGAATAAAAAACCGGGTCTATTCATATTCGCACTTACTCTCACTTTTTTCAGCAACTACTATATGGCCTATATGGTCTGCCTGTTTTCCATATTATTCTTTTTGGTTACATACTTCGGTTCTTATTCAATCACAAGTATTTACGGCGACGAAAAAGGCTTGAACCCCAAGGATTATTCATTCTTCAAAAGGCTTCGCAAATCAAGGCTTCTGGGCAGCGGAATTACTTTTGCCTTCGGCGGCATAATCTCCGCAGGCTTGTCCGCCTTTTCGCTGCTGCCGGTTTATTATATTCTGCAAAGCTGTTCCGCCACGGCAAATCCTATGCCGAAGAGTTTTGTATCTTATTATAAAATCTTCGACTTCCTTGCAAATCATCTGGCAAGCGTGGAGCCTACAATCCGCAGCAGCGGCACCGATGTGCTGCCCAATGTATATTGCGGAATTGCGGCCCTGCTTTTAGTACCGCTGTTCTTATTTACCCGGTCAATCACCATTAAAGAAAAAACCGCCTATGTGGGCCTGCTCGGTCTTTTATATTTCAGCTTCAATATCAACTATGCAAACTTTGTGTGGCACGCCTTTCACTTCCCCAACGATTTGCCTTACCGTTTTTCTNNTATGGCATACAAAGCTTTTGTGCGCCTTAAAGAGTTCAAAGGCAAAGAGACCCTCGCAGCGGGCATTGCGGTGTTAGTTACAATAATTGTGATTCAAAAACTCGGTTCAAAGAATGTAAATGATATTACAATCGTTACGAGTATCGCCTTTACCGTTTTATACACCCTGCTTTTTTCAATGAGAAGCCTNNGTGACAGGTTCCCCTCCGTGGCCTTTTCGGTATTGATTCTTTGCAGTTTTACGGCGGAAGCCTGTATAGCAAACACCTCTCATTACTCCATGAATGTACGGAAAGCCGACTTTGCAAAAGACCTGCCCGATTTTATGGCCGTTAAAAATCAACTGGATGAATCGGATCCGGATTTTTACAGAATGGAGCTTACATCACTGCGTGCAAGGATGGATCCGTGTTGGTACGATTACAACGGCGTTTCCACCTTCTCATCCATGGCCTACGAAAAGGTTTCCAACCTTGAAAGCCGTCTGGGACTTGCCAGCAACTTTATCAACAGCCACACCTATAACCCCCAAACCCCGATTTATAACGCCATGCATGCACTGAAATATATAGTTGACAACAACAACTCCGATATGAACCGAATTTTTTATGAACCCGTATTCAGCAAAGATAAATATACCGTATACAGAAACCTTTACTACCTGCCCATTGCCTTTTGTGTAGACGAAAATGTAGCGGATTGGGATACTACAGTCGGCAACCCCTTTGAGGTTCAGGGCGACTTTTTCACAAGGGCTACCGGGGAGGAAAGCCCCTTCACCAGAATGCTGATTGAAGATGCCGAATACGACAATGTTAATGAGATATACTACGGCTTGGAAACCGGAGAGTTTTATTTTTCAAAAATAAATGAAAATGATTCCGCAACTTTGACTTTGATTATCAGACCCGAAATCACCGAAAGCTGTTACTTATATGTTAAGTCAAGCAATGTCGGACGGGTTACCGTAAGCGGCGACAGTTTCAGCGTCAGCCAAAATGATGACCGGGATGCGGTAATCGACATAGGAATTCGTGAAGCGGGGGAAGAAATGCGGGTGGAATTGCCGATAGAAAAAGGTAATTCCGGCAATATAAGCGTATATGCCTATTCCATGGATACGGCAAAGTTCGTCACCGGCTATAACAAACTGAGAGAAGGCCAAATGGACATTGTCAATTACAAGGACACCCATATTGCGGGCACCCTGNNAACCCTGAACATGGCGGAGGGAGGTATGTTATACACCTCAATCCCCTATGACAAAGGCTGGACGGTACGGGTAAACGGCGAGAGAGTAAAAGAAGAAAATATCGTAGCGGTTGCCGAAGCCCTTTTGGGAATAAAAGGAATTGCCCCGGGCCCCGCTGCAGTGGAGTTTGACTTTGTACCAAGAGGCCTTTACATGGGGCTGTNNTTCTGTTGCTCTTTGCCATAGTAAGGGCAATATTCAAAAAATTGGACGGCCAGAATGAACCGCCTGAAACAGCGCCGAATGTTCCCTTTAATCTTCCGCCGATAGAACCGGGCAACTACAGCCTATCCGACTTTGTCACGGACCCGGAGTATCAAGACCAATACGAGGAACCTCAATCAGGGACATTTGAAACCTGGCCGCGGGACTTTAAAGATGGCCCCTATGCCGTACCGCAGAGCGAAAAGGCCGCTTCAAATTCCCCGTTCTACACCTATGAAAATAAAAGGGCGCCGCAGAACACGGCGCCCGGAAACGGTAATAAATCAAGAGTAATAATTGAAGATGAACTGGATATTGTTGTGGAAAAGACCGATGAGAGCTGAATCAGACACTGAAGAGAATGTCACTGTATATGGGGAAAGGCCAGTATTTTGCAGCCACAACGGATTCCAACTCGTCTATGGTGAGTCTGGCCTTTTCCATTGCGGGGCAGACGACTGAACTGAAAAACTCGGCGCGCTCCTGAGTGCACTTAATATCAGCCGATTCGGACAGGCACTTTTTCATTTGAGCAACTTCCGTGTGCAAATTGTCGCAAAGAGCGGAGATTTTTTTAGCAGTGTCCGTTTCATACGATGATTTAAGGGAGACGTCAACCGCTTTTTTGTCCAGCGCCGCTTTTGTTAAAACTGCGCAATATTCGGCGGCTGCGGGCAGAATGTCTCTGTTTGCGATGCTTATGAGGGTCTGCGCTTCAATGGTTATGACTTTAATGTAATTTTCAGTCAGAAGTGCGTAACGCGACTCCAATTCGGAAGCCGTAAACACCTTGTGTTTTGCAAACAGTTTTTTGTTTTTCTCCGACTTGAAGAGCGGCAAAGCCTCCGGAGCGGACATAAGCGCCAACAACCCTCTTTCTTTTGCCTGTTCTCTCCACTCATCGCAGTAATTGTTGCCGTTATATACGATTCTTTTGTGATTTTTAAAAGTTTCTCCGATTATCCGCATTACGGCTTCATTGAAATTATCGGCTTTTTCAAGCGTATCGGCAAAATCCGACAGCACATCCGCCACAGCCGTATTGAGTACAATGTTCGGCCCGGACACGGATGCGGAAGAGCCGAGCATACGGAACTCGAACTTGTTGCCGGTGAAAGCAATTGGCGAAGTTCGGTTTCTGTCCGTTGAATCCTTAGGCAGATTCGGCAAAGCGGAAGCGCCTATATGAAGCACTTCTCTTGCCTTTTTGTCATAGGCCCTGCCTTTTTCGATAGACTCAAGTATCCCGGTAAGTTCCTCGCCCAAAAACACCGAAACTATTACGGGCGGAGCCTCGTTGCCGCCCAAACGGCGGTCATTGCCGGCCGTTGCGGACGAA
>DCTF01000119.1 GCA_002329225.1 Ruminococcaceae bacterium UBA1447 | reverse complement strand
CCTGCTCTACTTTAACAAACTCAATCCCTTTGCTTTGAAAAAATCGCCGGAAGAAAAGAAAAACGCCTGGCTGCTTTGGCTTAAAGTCGCCGTGGCGTCTGTCCCGGCGGGAGTAGTGGGTTTGCTGTTTGATGATAAGATTGACGAGCTGTTCTATAACCCCGTTACCGTAGCGGTAACATTGGTTTTATACGGCATATTGTTTATTATTATAGAAAGCCGCAATAAAAACCTTACGCCCAAAACGGACAGCCTCACAGACCTCAGCTATAAAACCGCCTTTATTATCGGCGTTTTTCAAATGCTTGCCCTTATCCCCGGCACATCCCGTTCCGGCGCCACCATCATCGGCGCTCTGTTAATTGGCACTTCCCGTGCGGTGGCTGCGGAGTTTACCTTCTTTCTTGCCATTGCCGCCATGGGGGCGGCAAGCCTGCTTAAACTGATTAAATTCGGCTTTCATTTTTCTGGCGCCGAATTGGCCGTTCTTGCGGTCGGAATGATAACCGCCTTTGCGGTTTCAATCCTCGCTATCAAATTCCTGATGGGCTACATTAAAAAGCACGACTTTAAAGTGTTCGGCTGGTACAGAATTGCCCTCGGCCTCATAGTAGCCGTCTGGTTTTTAATAAAAACATTAAGGACATAAAAAGTATTTATAATGTCACATGTGGTGTGTGTTCGCCGATATATTGGTATGTGGTCTACTGCCTGTTCTGTTAATATTGCAATTTTAGTATTTGCGTTTATTTGGTGTCGAAAAGGGGATTTATATGGAAAAAGATAGTATAGAAATTCTTTCGATTGAAAATCTTGCGGAATTCGGCATATTGGATGAAGCTTTTGATTTGTATCAACGGTTGTTTGAAATAATGGACATTGCCTATCTTGAAGCGCAAAAGGCGACACCATATAAAACCATTTATCCTTCTTCTTTTGAAGGGTTATGCAATAAACCCATAAAAGCGTTTGTCAAAAAGCATAGACACTTATTTGTATTTATGAATGGTTACCATGAGTTTTATATTCATGGTGTGAATATCAGAGGCTTTGCGATGTATTATTATAAGCAAGAGAAACCTCTTACGTTACGCTGTTTTCAAATAAGTTTTTCGGAATTCCTTGTTCGTCTTGAGCGCGTTGCAATGGGGGCACTATTTGATCGAATAATTAAAGAAAAGCCTAAAGCCGATTAANNTAGGATAGTTGCCGAACGACTTGAAAAACTTGTTGAGACAGAGAAAGAAAAAAGAGTTTTAAGAGCGCCAAAAGCGGAAGAAGTCTCGATTATTCTTGAATCTACAGTGCCGGTTTGGGTATATGGAAATACTAACAATATTAACTGTGTTCAGTATAGCCATGGGCTTCGGAATCGGACTTTATGCATCCCATTACTTGATAATGAACAATTCGTAAATCTTCCGGTACGATACTGTATAGACTGTAAAAAACATTTTGTTAGTGAACAAACAATAAGTGCTTTTGAAGATAAATATGGAAGAATGCTCCTTCGAAAACTTAGAGAATCCGTAAGCAAAAATATGACTTTTTTGGCTTTGCTGAAGAATCAGAACTTCACAGTTGGGGTTATAACGTGATAGCAGGGCAAGAAAGTGAATCTGACAGACGTAAACGAATTATGATGTTAATAAAAAATGGGTTTATGACCAATGAGGCAATTTGCCGGGACATTGAAAATGCAATTCGTATTTTTGAAAGTAATCCAAAAATGTATTCGGCGCTTCAAAAGTGGAGGAGTGACCTACGCTTTACTAGAGAGCTTTCGCTTAAAAAAACATCGGGTGTAGGAATATTGACCCAAAAATAGCTGTTGAAATGTGTTTATTCTAAAGTAAGTTAAATAAAGCAAAAAAGCGGCTGAGGCAAAAACTCAGCCGCTTTTTAGATATTATTTCCTGTTCAACTTACCAAGCTCAAATCTGTATAAACGGGGTAATGGTCAGAGGGGAGCATGCCGTCAAACTTTTCGGTCACCACCCGATAAACCCGGGCTTCAAAGCCGTTGTTAATTAAAATATGGTCATAAATCGCGCCGAAGCGCTTGATGTTGTAACCGTTGTTAAAGGTGGGTGCGCTCATGGTGTCCGGGGCAGAGTATTTGACGTTTTTCAGTTGTCCGCCAACGAGCCGATTATAGGCGGAGGAGAACTCAACGGCATTAAAGTCGCCCGTGCAAACCGTGGGCAGATCAAGCTCGGCGGCTTTTGCCAATATCATATCCGCGCTGTTTTTTCGGGCTTTTATACCCAAGTGGTCAAAATGCGTATTCAGGTGGGCGTATTGCTCGCCGGTTTCTTTGTTTTTCAGCACAATCCAAGTGCAAATCCGTTTACAGGACGCATCCCAACCTAAAGAAGGCTCATCGGGAGTTTCCGACAACCAGAATGTGCCGTAATCAAGACCCTCATACCGGTCTTTAAGGTAAAATATGGCGGAAAATTCTCCCCGGTTTACTCCGTCATCCCTTCCTACTCCCACATCGGCATATTCCGGCAGTTCTTCTCTGAGGGCTTCCATCCATTGGGGAGTTGCCTCCTGAACGCCGAAAGAGTCCGGAGCAATGGCTCTGATGGCCCCCGTAACGGCTCCTATACGGTCGTCCCATTGGTGAATCCCCACATTTGCACAGCGGATATTAAAACTTAAAATCCTTATGTCGTCCTGCGCCTTTTCCTCAATGGGAGGGTGAACAACAGGGGAGAAAAGCAGGGTGGACACCGCCATATAAAGAGTAGTGAAAAACGCAATCACTCCGGTAATAACCGTTTTAAGTCCCGACATAAAATTAACCCCTTTCTAAAGAAAAAAATCTCTCAGCCGCCGCCCGGTTTTACCCTATGAAGGCTTTTTATACTCCGCCGAACCGCAGTTTTTGCACAATCTTAGCCAGATACGGTTCGGCGTATTTATAAAAGTTATAAAGGGCGTCGCAATAAATGTTTTCTCCTGCGCTGCCCGATACGCTCAAATCCCTGTCCCGACGGCAGCCGCCCCGGCACAGGTAAAACACATCGCAGTCCCTGCATCTTTCGTCACCGTGCAGGGAGGTGGTCCTGAATTCCCGCATTTTGTCCGATTCGGCAATTTCCGCTACGCTCATATCCTTTATACNNCCCGCCAATAGTCCGAGCAGTAAAAATCGCAGGGAAAAACCGAGCCGTCGGCTTCAATAACAAGCTGACCGGGACAAAAACCCAAGGTGCCGCATTGTTCCGGCTCATGCCCGGCGGCTATGTTCACCAGATTGTCAAAAAGCCGCACGCTGATATAATCTCCCGCCATGAAATCTTCATAATATTTTTTAAAAATGCAGATTAAAAAGTCTTCATAGAGTTCGGGAGTCAGGGCGTGGGGCAAGGCAAAAGGGTCTTCCCCCAATGGGGCAAGGCAGGGGATGAACTGCAAATAACGCAGGCCGGAGGTCTTGAAAAAGTTGTACACCTTTTCTCCGTGTTTTGCACTTTGGGCGGTGACAACCGCCAGAATATTATACTCCACCTTATGCTTGTCAAACAGTTTTGCGGTTTTCATAACCCGGGCATGGGTCGGCTGTTCTCCCGGAGCAGGTCTGAAAAAGTCGTGTAATTCTGCATACCCGTCAAGAGAAAGGCCGACTAAAAACCTGTTCTCTGCAAAAAAAGAGGCAAAGTCCTCGTCTATATTCAAGCCGTTTGTCTGAACAGAGTAAGATACAACTATACCTTTGCTGTTGGCTGCCTTTACTTTCTCGACAAAACTCTTAAAAAAAACCAAGCCCGCCAGAGTAGGTTCTCCGCCTTGAAAAATAAAGTGCACCCNNCCCCGTTCTCCGCCGCCTCAAAAACCCGTTCAAGTATAACGGACACGGTATCGGCATTCATTATACCGAAAGATTTTTCCGCCCTGCTTTCACTCACATCACGGTAAAAACAGTAGCGGCAATTCATATTACACAACCCGGAGGCGGGTTTAATCATTAGGGTCAGGTATTGCATTTTGGCGTTTCCCTCAGGTAATGAACAATTTCGAAAAATGGGGTACAAATTACCACAAAAAACTTACCACCCAAGATCGCTTCTGGATAATTACTTAGTAAGACGATCTAATTTCCATCAGAAGTTGTGGGACTCTCTTTAAAAGCACTTTTGTTTTTCATGACATAATCCCTTATCCACAAATCAAAAAGAACCAGGACAACGCCGATGACTGCGCCAAGTAAAAGATTTATTATTGCGGCAATAAAGAGGGAGGTTTTATTCTCATCAAAGGCTTTTATAACTTCCGGATTGCCTGCCTGAATATTGTTCACTGCAAGAAGTTGCCGGATTGCATTTACGATATTCCAAATGCCGGCAGCAGCCGTGTAAATAAAAACAATCTGCACGATGCCCAATAAAAGCCAAAGCAGACCGGAAATGACTTCATGTCGTCGCAATTTTGATGCGATTATTTCAGCTGGAGACATGGTCGCTTTTACCGCATCACGATTAATGATGCGCAATTCCTGAGAGCAGGAAGGACAAACGACCTTCACTTCAGGGAGAGAGGGATTATTTTCAGCCTCAAATTTGTGACCACAAGAACAACGAATCTCCATATGGGGTACCTTCTTCTATTTTTAATAAAACACAAAATAGCGTTGGGGCTTGCTTTTTAGGCTTTCTTTTTAGAATCGAACAAATCATCCCCCGGATTTCACTTCATCCAGAGTTTTTAGCATTTCGAGGTATTCAATTGCCTTTTTCTTTGATTCCGGAGAAAGGCTGGAAAGTTGCTCCAGCAAAACGGTAGCATCGGCCATTTTAGGCGTAACAAAACTGAAAACGGCAGGAGGAGTAGCGCGGCCCATTTCGTCTGACAGTCCCATGATAAAATCAGCAGAAACATCATATAGCCGAATTAAGTCTCGAACTGTGTCCGGATCGGGAGCTGTCGTCCCGTTTTCATAGCGAGATAAGGACTTGTTGCTTAAACCGATTAATCTGTAAACATCCATTTGAGTCATTTTTTTTCGCGAACGAGCGACACGAAGACGATCACCAAAACTTAGCATAAAAGCACCTCCGAAAATAATTATACACCACTTCGCTTGTTTTGAGAATATTTTTTCGAAAAGAAATAAAAAAATACTGATTTGTTGAAACTAAAAAATAACGAGCATTGTCTTCCTGTAAAATGAGAAAAAGAAGATGGATGAAATAATTCTAAGAATAGGGTATGTGAGTACCGTCACACCTTTAAAGTCACTCAAACAAATATAGTGAAGGAAAGCGGAAATATTACTAAGAGTACAAAGTTGTTGAGAAATGATATATACCATATTTAACTCAAAGCGTAAGCCCCAAACTATTGACAAGCCTTTCGCCTTGTTATAAAGTTAAGCCGTCCACTGAGGTGAAAAACGGTAAGCTGAAAGGGGATAGTTATGATTGAGTTAATTGCAAAGATTTTTTCAAAACGGCAGGCTGCAACTGTTGAAATGCTTTGGGAGCGTTTTTTAAGTATTTTAAAAAGCGGCGGATTAAGCCCCAAAAAACTTGTTGCCCTGCTTCTTGCATTCGGGCAGATTTTTACCGTGCTGGTTTTTGACCTGGGCATGAAACCCCGCGGACAGGAACTTGACCTCAATCAATTTGAACTTGTTTGGTCCGACGAGTTTGAGGGCAATGAGGTCAATTTAAACAACTGGGGCGGCCACTATGTTTGGGGCGGTGCGGAAATCCGTCAAGGCGGTTTTTGGCACGAAAGCATGGCGTCGGTGAATGACGGCTGCCTGACAATTAAAACCGAGTATCTTCCCGAGGGCGCCGGAGGTAAAGGGCCCGGTTATTATTCTTACGGAATGGACACCAGAGGGCGTTACGAACAGTGCTACGGGTATTTTGAGGTTCGTTGTAAAATGCCCGCCGCTCACGGCCTTTGGGCGGCCTTTTGGTTGCTCAATGACGAGACCTATAACGAGGACGGCAGCGGAATGGACGGCACCGAGGTGGATGTATTTGAATCCACTTTTTATAAAGATGTCAAATACGGCATGGAGAACAGCATTGTATCAGGCATAGTGTTTGACGGCTACGGGGAAGCCTCCCAGGGGGCCACTATAGGCAAGTATCGGGTGTGCGGCGATATATATGAGGAGTTCCATACCTACGGTTTGGAATGGAACGAGGATTGGTACATCTTCTATATTGACGGCGTGGAATCCGGACGCACAAACTTCGGCGGTGTCTCCCGCAATCCCGAATGGCTTATTCTTTCCGTAGAAGTGTCCGGCAGAGACGGTGTAGCAAGCGGCGACAAACACGGTACGGGGGTTATCACGGATACTGAAAAATGGCCTGCAAACTTTGTTGTGGACTATGTCAGAGCCTATCAGTACAAAAGTCTGCTCCCCGCTGCATAAAGGATAGAAAAATGGATCAATTTTCCCGCTCCCGGGCGTTGTTGGGGCAAGATGCCTTGAAAAAACTTCAGGCCTCCGCCGTTGCCGTTTTCGGTATCGGCGGGGTCGGCTCCCATTCTGCGGAAGCCCTTGCCAGAAGCGGTGTGGGTAAAATAGATTTGTTCGACGGCGACAAAGTCTGCCTCAGCAATATAAACCGTCAAATAATTGCCGCCCATTCCGTCATAGGTCAAAATAAGGTTGACGTTATGAAGGCAAGGATTCTTGACATCAATCCGGCTTGCGAGGTTCAGGCTCACTTCTGTTTTTATTCAGAAGAAAATGCCGATGATTATGATTTGTCCCGATATGACTATATAATTGACGCCATCGATACCGTTGCTTCAAAACTCACCCTCATTGAGCGGGCAAACAAAGCCGGGGTTCCCGTTATCAGCTCAATGGGAACGGGCAACAAATTGGACCCCACCCGTTTTGAGGTGACGGATATATATAAAACCTCCGTTTGTCCTTTGGCAAAAGTTATGCGCAGCAAACTGCGCAAGGCGGGTATCACCGAACTTAAGGTGGTTTATTCCCGTGAGGAACCCGTTTTAACGCCGGCAGGGGAGTATGAGGCAAGCGGCAGCCCGCAGGAAAACGGTAAGCCGGAAGCGCCGGACTCAACCCGACGCGCTCCGGGCAGTGTGGCCTTTGTTCCGCCGGCGGCGGGCTTAATCTTAGCCGGCGAAGTGATTAAAGATTTGATAAAATAAACCGAATTAAATAAAACAAACGCCGCCCCGCTGTTTTCAGCCGGGGCGGCAGCGTTTCAGTCAATTAATGGCGTATGACTTACCACTCGTTAGGGGTGAGCCAGAAGTTGGGGGATTGGGATATGTGATGGCCTATTGTAATATCGTTTATGCCCGATTCCACCGTGTCGTTGTAGAGTTTTTCATTTTCTCTGTAATGCCTCAGAGGGTTCAGNNCGGGAGCGGCGCAGACGCAACAGTTGTTCTTCGTTTTCCGCTTTGCTCTCGGCGGAATCCCACAGCGCGTTCATTCTTCTTCTTTCCAAAGCATTGAAGTACATTCCCTCATAGCTCCATTGGAATGTATAAAGGTGATGACGGGTGTTAATTGCCTTGTTGGTGACAATNNTATCCTTGCAGAAAATCGTCTAACAAATACTCTACATCGGCTTGGGGATCCCAAAGCAGTTTGGAGAGGATATAGGCCTTGGCTTCACCGAACTCACCGCTTTTGGAAGCGGCTTTACCCTCCTCAAAAACTCCCTGCACATTGTTTTCGGCAAAAAACTGCATATTGGGCGAGAATACCTGAAAATTGGGGAATAAAGCCATGTAGTCAAGGTAGTTGTTGGTGTAGTCCCATATATAAAGTTTTTGACAAATTTCAGCCCAGCCTTTTACATCCTCGGCAAAGGAGGAGTCAACCTGCTTTACCCTGTTGCGGGGGGTATCCGTTTCAAAATAGGGGAATTTATCAGTACGGTTTTCGCTCCTAATCCGCAGGTGGCCGCATTCCTCAAGAGGATGAGCAAAACAGCATTCAATCGAACAAAGGCGGACAACCACGCTGTCCCTCGGAACGATGTTCTTTGGCGGAGTGCGGGTGTATTGATAAGCAAAGGTGTCAAAGCATACCCCCGGGAAATCTCTCTCCAGTGCTTCGGCCACCTTGTTGACAAACCGGATGTTGGTCCCGGAGGGGCCGCCGTACAGCGCATCGCTGGCCTTGCAATCGGGGCATTGGCAGTAGCCCTGATTGTCGCATTGGGTGATGGAAACCATTTTAGCCGCAGGTGAAGCCAGAAGCGCCTGCCGCACATTTTCCGTCACAATCCGCAGCACATCGGGATTGGTTAAACAGCGCTGCTCCGTGGTGCGGGCATCCTTATCCTCCCGATATGAGAAGTATTCCGGATGTTCGTCAAAGTATGTTTCGGGCAGCAACTCGGTCATGGAGTGGCAGCCGTTGGCGTAAAAAACAGTTCTTCCGTATATCGGGTTGTATACTCCCTCATTAAGCTTTTGCTTTACCCGCCAATCCTGATCGGCTGTCACGTGCCAGTCGGTATGGCGATACTCAAAAACGGGGGTTTGGGAGTAGTTAAGGTCGGCATTAATTTTAATTGTGCTCAGGTTCGGTATTGAGGCAGCTTCCGGTGCGTACCACCGGCAGCCCAACTCGTTTTCCAAAAAGGTGTAAACTCCGTAGAGGGTGCCCCTTAGTTCACCNNGTGAAGCCCTCATCGCCGAGAGCGGCCCGGTCAATAGTGTAGCTGCTCTTGTTTTCACGGTTTGTTTTACCCACAAGTATTTCGTGTTCCCGTACCCGGGCGGTGTCGTTTGTAATTTCAAGCCTTTTGCCGCTTATCTGTTCAATATAGCTTTGCAGTTCGGTTGCAGCGGTGACTTCCGACGGACTGCATTCGGCCCCCTTGACTATCACATAGTCGCTTTCGCCCTCGTCAACAATGGTAAGCCATTGTGTGATGACCGGCGGATTGTACTTTGTGCCGCCGTAATCAATAGGGTTAATTTGCCGGTTGCACAAACTCAGGGTAAACGAGGTAAAAAGTTGAGAAAGGGTAACGATAATCGCAACAATCTTTTGCATTCCTTAATACACTCTCCTTTTTAAACGATTTCAGTCTAAAACAATCCGGTGATTGTGCCTTCTTCATTTACATCAATATTCATAGCCGCAGGGGCTTTGCCCAAGCCCGGCATTGTCATTATGGCGCCGCAGATAAATACTGCAAAACCGGCTCCGGCGCTTAGCCGTACCTCGCGCACATGGATTTGAAAATTTTCGGGAGCGCCGAGCAGGCCGGGTTCGTCGCTGAAGCTGTACTGAGTTTTAGCAATGCAGACGGGGAGTTCCCCGTAGCCCATGTTTTCAATTTCCGCCAACTGTTTTTCTGCGGAAATTTCATAAGTAACGGAATCCGCCCTGTAAATCTTTTTACAAACCGCCTCCACCTTTTCTTTAAGCGGCTGCCGGGAATCATAAGTTAAGTTCAGGTTGGAAGGTTTATTTGCCAACTCAATAACCTTTTCCGCCAAGTCCAAGGCGCCGTCGGAACCTTTTGCAAAAACTTCGCTGAGGGCGCAGGGAACAGCCAAATCCTTGCAAAGGTTCAAAAGACAATCCAGTTCCGCCTTGCTGTCGGTGGGGAAAACATTCACCGCAACACAAACCGGCAGACCGAATCCGTCACGGATGTTCTCAATATGCCTGCGCAGATTGGAAGCCCCCTTGATAAGATAATCGGTGTCGGGACGGCTCAAATCCGCTTTCGGGCAGCCGCCGTGGTATTTAAGTGCACGCACGGTGGCCACTATAACTACCGTATCCGGCTTAATGCCCCCTTGACGGCATTTAATATCCAAAAACTTTTCTGCTCCCAAATCGGCGCCGAATCCCGCCTCCGTTACGGTATAGTCAGCAAGCTTCAGCCCCATGCGGGTGGCAATCAAACTGTTGCAGCCGTGGGCAATGTTTGCAAAGGGGCCGCCGTGAATCAAAGCGGGTGTATGCTCCAGGGTTTGCACCAGATTCGGGTCAAAAGCCTCCCTCAACAAAGCCGCCATTGCGCCCGCAACCCCTAAATCTCCGCAGGTGACGGGCTTACCCCCATAGCTGTAAGCTGCAACAATTTTTGCCAAACGCTCCTTGAGGTCAACCAAATCATCCGCCAGGCAGAGGATAGCCATTACCTCGCTGGCGGCGGTTATGTCAAAACTGTCCTGCCGGGGGATGCCGTTTGGGTCGCCGCCCAGACCGTTTACCATAAAACGCAGTTGACGGTCATTCATGTCCATGCAG
>DCTF01000058.1 GCA_002329225.1 Ruminococcaceae bacterium UBA1447 | reverse complement strand
AAAATTACGGTAAACGCTTTTTGCAGAAAGTCCTTAGCCTTCTCCCACAAAAGCAGGGCAACCGTTTTAGGCGACGGCATACGGTAGTTGGGCAATTCCATTACAAAAGGAATCGGTTTGCCGCGAAAGGCGGTCGCTTTCATAATCAGTGCAGTAACAATTCCCGTAAGAATACCGCCAACGTACAGGCCTATCATCACAAGAGCCTTGTGCTTTTCAAAAAACGCATCGGTAAACACCGCATAGATGGGAATTTTTGCCGAGCAACTCATAAACGGGACTAAAAGAACTGTCATCTTCCTGTCCCTTTCGGAGTTTAAGGTTCTTGTAGCCATAACCGCAGGCACGGTACAGCCAAATCCTAAAAGCATGGGTACTATACTGCGGCCGGACAAACCTATTTTTCTTAACAGCTTATCCATTACAAAGGCCACCCGTGCCATATATCCCGCATCTTCCAGGATTGACAAAAAGAAAAACAGTACGATTATTATCGGTAAAAAGCTCAGCACGCTGCCCACTCCGCCGAAAACCCCGTTTACAACAAGAGAATGGACAACGGGGCTTATACCGAGGGCCGCTAACCCGGCGCCGACTTTGTCCGTAAGCAGTGTTATGCCGCCTCCAAGTAAATCCTGCAATGCGGCGCCGAGCACATCAAAAGTGAGCCAGAATATTAAAAACATCAGGCCGAAAAAAATCGGCAACGCAAAATACTTGTGAGTCAAAACCGCATCAATACGTTTGCTGCGTATCTGTTCTTTGCTGATTTCTTTTTTTGTAACGGTTTGTGCAGCCAATTCTTCAACAAAATTATAACGCATATCCGCCAGTGCGGCATGCCTGTCCAGCCCACGGTCATGCTCCATTTCCAAAACGCTGTGTTCAATCAGTTCCTTTTCATTCTCACCAAGTCCCAATAATTCCGCAAAATCGGAGTCACCTTCTATGAGTTTTGTGGCGGCAAAACGCGGAGAAACACCCAAACGCTGAGCATGGTCTTCGATAATATGGGTAACGGCATGAATACAGCGGTGAACCGGTCCCTCGGGACAAAAATCTATTTTTGGGGGAACCTCTTTGTTTTGGGCGGTTTGAATAGTTTTATCGATTACCTCAGAGATTCCCTCTTTTTTAACGGCACTTATCGGTACAACCGGTATACCCAGAATCTCGGACATTTTTTTAACATCAACCGAGCCCCCGTTACTTGTAAGCTCGTCCATCATGTTTAAGACGAGTATCATGGGGATTTGCATTTCTATAAGCTGAAGGGTCAGATAAAGGTTTCGCTCAATATTTGTGGCATCTGCAATATTAATTATCCCGTCCGGCTTTTGGTTCAGCAAAAAATCCAAGGTAAGGATCTCTTCCCCGGAATAGGGACGAATGGAGTAAATTCCGGGCAGGTCCACCACAGTGATATCCTTATGACCGCGGATTTTGCCGCTTTTTTGCGCCACTGTAACCCCCGGGAAGTTGCCCACATGCTGATTGGAACCGGTAAGGCAGTTAAACAGAGTGGTTTTTCCGCAGTTTTGGTTCCCTACAAGTGCAAATTTCATAATACTTCCTCTCCGGATGATACTTCAATATTTTTTGCGTCCTCTTTGCGGATACTAAGACGGTATCCTCTCAATTGCAACTCGATAGGATCCCCCATAGGCGCTACCTTTTGCACGGTAACTTTTGTCTTGGGTATAAGACCCATGTCCAACAGGCGGCACCTCAGCGGTCCGCTGCCGCCCACTTTGGTTATTGTTACGGTTTTGCCTACAGCTGTCTTATCCAATGTCATCGGTTTGCCCCCGTTCAACAGTTAGTTATCGCTAACTTCCGTTAGTTTATTATAACCGGTTTTAAAAGTCAATGTATTTGAGGTGTTTTTCTGCATCTTTCCAAATTATCGGTATGCTTTTCTCCGAAGCCGCTTTCGACACGCCATTATTGACGGAATTATTTCTTTCCGTTATAATCTCGGTGTAGATTGAGGAGGTTTTTTCTTTTTGAGATAAGGGGTATTCTTAATGAGCGAAGATAAAAATATATTAGCAGAAAATGCGGGTGATAATAACCCGGATAACGAACCTTTTGATAAGGAAGAATCAAATAAAGGTAAAGCCTCCGGCACCGATGATTTTAATACCCGTGACTCTTATTCACATCGCAGTCATTCGGCCAGCCATGGCGATTACTCTTCCCATAGCCATTCAGGCAGCCGAGGGGATTACTATTCTCATGGTCATTCAAGCAGCCGCAGAGAGCACTCCTCACACAGTCATTCGGGCAGTAGCGATAATTACCACCGCTCTTCCCGGAGCCGGTCGGGCAGCCATGGCGACTATTCTTCCCGCAGTCATTCAAGCAGCGGCCGTAGCAGTTCCTCTTCCAGAAGCCGTTCAGGCGGCAGCCGTAGCAGTTCCTCTTCCAGAAGCCGTTCAAGAAGCAGCCGCAGCAGGAGCGGAAGAAGCGAACGTGACAGGGTCATGTTTGAGCGTCGGTTGAGAAATGCAAGGTACGACTTTAAAGTGTTCCTCAAAAAAAATAAACCCAAATACGTATGGCGCAGAACAGTCCGGTACTTCAAAAAAGCCAGTTTACAAAAGAAGATTGCTTTTATCATGCTCGGTTTGGCTTTTTTCACCTTGTTAGGTTTTTCCATAAAGATCGCAGTTTCGCAAAACCCGCCTTACGAAAGCGGAACCGTTATAATTGAAAAGGTAACCAAACCGCCCATCCCCTACAAGGAGCAGGCCCCCGAAGTTAAGGAAGGTTATGTATTAAACGAACTGCATGAAAGTAAAACCTTTCCCGGTTTTTTTGCCGGATTCAAAATCAGCCTACCTGTAATTGACTCGGAAGAAGATGGGATAGTATGGATAAATGAGCAAATCAATCACCTGCGCGATGATATCAAGAAAAAGTATGCGGCCTCTATCGTTTCCGGCGAAGATACAAAGCAGTATGACTACTCTTATAGGGCTTATTCCACCGACAGTGTGCTTTTCATTTCCTTATACAAACAGGAGCAGAACGCAGGAGAAGAACCCGTTGTAACCCACTCATATTACTTTTATAACTATATTGAAGACGTGCTCGTCAGAGAATATGACTTAGCTAAACTCTTCAACATAAGTGAGACACACATGATTGACATTATCAACTCCAAACTGAGCGCCATCGGAGCTGACCCTGTAGAGAGCGTTGAGGGGCTTGAGCTTTTTGTTAATAAAGAAGGAAAACTTACCACGCAGGTTATTGCAAAGGGTTCGGGTATCACCGAAAAACTTATTGATGTAGTGCTGACTTAGGCTTTTTATCTCCACTGCCAAAATTAAATATTGAAAGGAAAATTGTAATGTTTAAAAAAATCGTTTCGCTCTTTTGTTCCGCTCTCCTAGTCCTCACAATGCTTACAGGCTGCCAATCCGTCAAAAAGGTAATTGACAAATTCAAACCGGAAGAAACCGGTATCAGCGGCAGCCTTGAGGATACTCAGAAAGAGGATACTTCAGGCAAAGAAGAAACTGCAACCGACTCTCCCGCTACCGAAACAATTAAAGCACCTCAGGTTATTACATATTACACAGTAAAAAAACTCGTCACTAAAGATGAGGTTGATATCGGCTTTGATGTCGAAATCCCGAAAATAGTGACTGATAATCCCGGAGCCGAGATAATAAATACAAAAATCGATATATACAAGGTCAAAATAGAAAAAGAATACGCAAAATCAGGCAATTTAGCGGAGTACGATAAGATTATCAAATGCAACTACAAAACCGCTGTTAAAGACAATCTGCTTTTTATTTCCGTATATACCTCCGGCGGTGTTCTGTACAGCGAGGGGTTCGCCGAGAATTATCACTATGCATATGATTATGTGGAAGACAGAGAGCTTTCCACAGATGAGCTGATTGAATTTTTCGGCATGAATAAAGATCAGATTTTAACAAAAGTAAATACCGCTCTCGCCAAAGAGGGAATGGAGTCGGTTACGGGCTTTGATAAAATTAGCTTATTTGTAGATGAAAACGGTAAGATTTGTGCGGATACCTTGGCACCGAGCATGCTGGGACCGGAGTACCCGTTTATCGTTATTTTAGACTGACAGTTTGCGGCGCTGCCTTATGCAGAGCATTATTTAATCGCTTAGCGTATCGGAGTTATTTGACGCTCCGACTTGGCTTATTACGTTTATTTTTAAAAACTCACGGGGGCAATTATGGAAAAAAGCTTATCACTTCTCTTAATCTATCCGGACTTTCTCGAAAGTGAAAAGTATACAAGAGGTAAATTGGGCAATTACAGCGAGGGACTTGCGTCAATTTCCGCAGTATTGAAAAACGCCGGTTACAGCGTTGAATTGTATCATCAATGCTATATGCCGGACGAAAAAGAGTTTATCGAAAAGGTTCAGAGCTTTAATCCCGACCTTATAGGCTTCACTGCCAGAACTACCGCCATACCGTTTATTACGGAGATGTGCTCATGGCTTAAACAATCCGTACCGGAGAAAATGGTCATTATCGGCGGCTACCACCCCACTCTGGTTCCGGAAGAAGTGCTCGCAATTGAAGGCTGTGACGCCGTAGTTGTAGGCGAGGGCGAATACCCCACATTAGAACTTATGGACTGCATGAGCAAAGGTGAAGATTACACAAACATTCAGAGCATCTTTTTTAAAACGCCTGAGGGCGATATTATTAAAAACCCCATAAGACCTTTGCTGGAAAACCTGGACGAGCTCCCCTTCCCCGACTTTGAGCTTTTTGATTTTGAAAACCTTGACCGGTCAAAAAACTTTACCGCCATGGTTATGCTTTCAAGGGGCTGCCTGTTCAGCTGCACCTATTGCGGCAATTCCCAGTTCCGCAACGTTTACCCGAATAAAAGCAAATATTCACGCTTCAGAAGTCCGCAAAAGTCTATTGAGCTGCTTGAGCTTCTGCTGAAAAAATATCCCTTTATAAAGTTCCTCGAATTCCGCGACGCTATTTTTAACATGTACAAAGACTGGTTCTATGAATTTATGCCCATGTACATCGAAAGGATTAATCTGCCTTTCAACTGTAATCTGCGCTTTGACATGCTCGATGAAGATATGGTCAGAATGCTTAAAGAGGGCGGCTGTTATATGATTGACATCGGGCTGGAGACCGGCAACGAGGAGTTCCGGACCAAGTACCTGCGCCGCAAAATGAAAAACGACCATATTATTGAAGTTTCCAAATGGTTCAGAAAGTACAAAATCACAACCCTGACGTACAATATTGTGGGTCTGCCTTATGAAACGCTGGAACTTTCGCTGGAAACCATAAAGCTTAACGCCAAAATGGATGTTGACAAGGTTACCCCGAACATTTTTTATCCCTACCCGATGACTGTTCTTGAGCAGACGGCAAGGGAAGCGGGCTTTATGGACCCTTCAGTTGACCCGAATGACCCGGTTCAACTGAGGATGCCGCAATATAAAAAGTCCGATATTCTGTTTATCTCAACTAACTTCAATCGGCTTGTTAAAAAATACAAAGCCATCTTTGCCTTACCGCCCGAAATTGCCAAGAAGAAAGAAGAAAAACTGGATAAACGGATAATAAGCAAGTATTACCCGAGATTTTTGCTTTATAAAATTGCCTATGCTAAACGAAGGGCAATGGTCGTTTTTAAACGGACGCTTAAAAAGGTTTCTCCCAAGCTTTTTGTGTTCCTCAAAGGCAAAACCATGAGGGAAATGACAAGTTAAGTACTTTTACTTTACACTCAAAAAAGGAAGCCTTGGAACAACAACTGTAAAACACATCAACAGTATCCAAGGCTTCTTTCTTTTGGCAAAAAACGGCATTACACCCGTTCAATAGAATCGTCAAACAGTAGAAAATCCAAGAGCGATAACAAACGATACCCGTCTTCAAGATTGGCATATGGTGTCCTGTCCATTGTTATTAGAATTTTCTTATAACCGTCATCCAACCCCCGAAATGAAGACAGTTCTCGCTCTTTCACTTTTGAATCCTCAATACTAAAACTAATTTGGATATAAGTTCTCCGTCCTTCCATATCTCCGGCAATAAAATCAATTTCTTCGTTTCTGTTCTTTCCAATATCAACCGCATATCCCCGCCTAAGCAGTTCAATATAAATAACATTTTCAATAGC
>DCTF01000057.1:3471-9285 GCA_002329225.1 Ruminococcaceae bacterium UBA1447 | reverse complement strand
ACGGCAAGGTTCTTGCTGCAAGCGTTAATCTTGACGCACTGGCGGTGGTGTCCTACAGTGATGAAGATATTGTACGCTTCAAAGCACAGTATAATGAGTATGAAATCGCTCCCGTCAGCCTGTCCGACCTTGAGCCGAAAGAGGAAGAACACGCAACTTCCGCCGCTTTGGTACGCGGTGTCTGTGCCGAGTTTAAAAGAAGAGGATATAAAATCGGCGGGTTTAACGCTTTTTCCGCCTCCGATGTTTTGAGAGGTTCGGGAGTATCATCTTCCGCCTCTTTTGAGGTGCTTATCGGTACGATTTTAAACCACCTTTTTAATGACGGAGCAGTTGACCCGGTAGAAATTGCTCAGATAGGGCAAGTGGCGGAAAACAAATTCTTCGGCAAGCCCTGCGGACTTATGGACCAAACGGCAAGCTCTGTCGGCGGTTTTGTCACGATTGATTTTGAAAATCCTCAAAATCCCGTGATAGAAAAGATCAGCTTTGATTTTGCCTCTTGCGGTCATGCGCTTGTTATAGTGAATACCGGGGGCGACCATGCCGGGTTAACGGAAGAATATGCCGCTGTCAGAAGAGAAATGGAAAAGGTTGCAAATCTTTTCGGCAAACAAACTCTACGGGAAGTACCGAAAAACAGTTTTAATGAAAACCTGAAAAAAATTCGTGAAGAAGCCGGGGATAGGGCGCTGATGCGTGCCATGCATTTCTTTGCGGAAAACAACAGAGTAGCACTCCAAGTGGAAGCGCTAAAAGCAGGCGACTTTGAGAAGTTTAAGAAAATCGTTATTGAAAGCGGACATTCTTCTTACATGTATAATCAAAACATTTATCTTAATAACAGCCCTTCTTTCCAGCCTGTTTCCGTAGCGCTTTGCTTAAGTGAAAAACTCCTTAGCGGTAAAGGGGCTTGGAGAGTTCACGGAGGCGGTTTTGCGGGTACTATCCAAGCATTTGTTCCGAAAACTCAACTGAAATCCTATACGGATGAGATGAGCGCTGTTTTTGGCGAAAACTCATGCTTTGTTTTGGATGTAAGACCGGTTGGCGGTGTTAAGCTTATTTAATAAAAACAGGAGGACTCTAATAATTTGTCAGAGCATAATGAACTGCAAAATTTAATATTAAAGCTTGTCGGAGCGGCGGGTGTTTCAGGTGCGGAATCCGGAGCAAGTAAGGTTGCGGCTGAAGAACTGTCCCGCTTTATGAATGTCAATACGGACACACTCGGCAATGTAGTCGGAACCGTCGGTGAAACCGGTCCGGTAATTTTGTTGGACGCTCATATTGACCAGATAGGTATGATAGTCACCGGCATAGATGATGAGGGCTTTATTAAGGTTGACAAGTGCGGCGGCATGGATATAAGGGTTTTAGCAGCTCAAGAAGTTATTGTTTGGAGTAAAAAGCCGCTTAAAGGCGTTGTTACTTCAATACCGCCCCATCTTTCCAACTCGGACGATGCTAAAACGGCAAAAAAGATTACCGACCTGAGTATTGATGTCGGCATGACTGCCGAAAAGGCTAAAATAACAATTCGCCCCGGCGACAGAGTAACACTAAGCGGAAACGCTCAATGCCTTATGGGGGATAAAATATGTTCGCCGGCACTTGATGACCGTGTCGGAGTTGCCGCAATTTTACGCAGCCTTGAACTGTTAGAGGGTAGAAAAATCGGTTGCAAGCTTGTTGTACAGTTTTCCGTGCAGGAAGAAACGGGCGGCTCGGGTGCAAAAACAGGCTCTTATAATTCCGAGGCGGAGGAATGCATAACTGTTGATGTCAGTTTTGCGTCCGCACCGGGAATACCGGAGGAAAAATGCGGAGATTTGGGCAAGGGCCCTATGTTGGGTGTTGCACCCATACTTGATGAATCTATGTTTAAAACGATGGAAAAGATTGCCATAGCCGAAAATATCCCTTATCAGGTTGAGGTGATGGGGGCAAGAACAGGTACAAATGCCGACAGCATTCAAACAACAAAGGCGGGCATTAAAACAGCGCTTTTGTCTATACCTTTGAGGAATATGCATACACCGACCGAGATTATAAGCCTTGCGGATGTTGATAATACAGCCCGGCTTATTGCTGCATATATACTGAACAGGGAGGGCAAAAATGAATAATACACTTAAGGATTTATGTTCCCTATACGGCGGTTCCGGCCGGGAAGATAATGTCAGGGGGTATATAATTGAACAAATTAAGGATTTTGCCCGATATTACATTGACCCCTTGGGAAATATAATTGCATTCAAAAAAGGTGCAAATACGCCTGAGAATAAGGTTATGCTGGCAGCCCATATGGATGAGGTCGGTTTTATTGTTAATTATATTACCGAAAAGGGTTTTTTGAAATTTACAAGTGTGGGCGGAGTGGATCCTGCGGTAATTTGCGGAAAGCCGGTTTTTGTCGGCTCCAACCGCATTGCCGGCGCTGTAGGAATGAAGCCCGTACATCTGCTTAAAAGCGATGAAAAAGATAAACTGCCCGGTATAGATGAAATGTACATTGATATAGGCGCCAATGATGCCGATGAAGCAAAACAGCTTATTAGTTTAGGCGACAGGGTTTATTTTGAGTCCGGGTTTTATAAATTCGGTGACGGGTTTATTAAAGCAAGAGCCCTTGATGACAGGGCGGGCTGTGCCGTTCTTATTGATCTTATTAAATCCGAGCCGAGTTATGATTTATGGTTTGCATTTACCGTTCAAGAGGAAATCGGTCTGCGGGGTGCAAAGACTGCCGCTTATTCCATAGCTCCCGATTACGCTATTGTGGTGGAGGCCACAACGGCTGCCGATATATCCGGAGTAACGGGTGAAAAAAGGGTATGTGAGTTGGGCAAGGGCGCTGTGGTTTCATATATGGATAATGGAACTGTTTATAATATGGATTTATATAACAGGGCTTTTGAATTGGCTCAAAAGAACAATATTAAAGTTCAGCCTAAAACGCAAGTCGCAGGCGGAAATGATGCGGGTGCCATACATACAAGTCGTGGAGGAGTAAAAACATTGTCAATTTCTTTACCCTGCAGATATCTCCATTCACCCTCGTGTGTAATAAAAGAGGAAGATTTGAAGGATGTCAGGCAACTGACGCAGTTGACTGCGGAGAGCTTTGCCAATGATTAAATTGCTTGACGGTCCAAGCGAGGAACTTGCCGGGTTTTGCAGACAGGATGTCTTCGGTACTCGCATCAGCGGATATTTTGAAACCTATGGAACGTCTGAGCCTTTTGCCTGTTTCTACTTGCAAAAACAAAAGGGAAACGTAACTGCGGCATTAAGCAAAATAGATTCTTCAATCACACTATCTGCTTCCCCAAATGCCGATTTTGAAGAATTGTCAAACTTCCTGAAGGTAATCGGTTTTGCCGCATTGACCTGCGATTCTGACTTTCTAGGAATAACAGGCTTAAGTCCGGAAAGAACAGGCAATATTGTGTGTTTTAATGCACGGAAGTCAATAAACGCTTCACGCGGCATTGAGATATCATCAGATATTGAACTTGCACAAATCTATAATATTTTGCTTGATGCCGGGTTCTATTTGCCGCAGGATAGGGGAGTCTGGCTTTCGGATGCAGGAGCACGGTTCAATAAAGGGTTGGCCTCGGCCTGCGCAGTATTCTCAGATAAAGTCCCGGTAGCTTGTGCTATGATTTTATTTGAGACTGCTTCTGCCGGTCTTATAGGCGCAGTGGCAACCCTTCCGGAACATAGGGGCAAAGGGTATGCCGGAGCTTTGGTTACCGCACTTGCCCGTCAATTAAATACTAAGGGAAAAAGAGCGGATTTGATGTGTGAAGAAAAACTTACGCAGTTTTATAATAATTTGGGTTTTGAAAAAACCGGAGCCTGGGCTCAGATAAAAGGAAGGTAAACAGTTTGCTGCCAAAAATTTTTAAAGTAGACGACGTAATTCTCGAAAAGTCGAGAGCGGCTATAGAAAAAACGAAACCATATTTCGATGTCATTGAAGAGATTACGGAACACAATCAGCTTAAGGTTCTTGCCTCATTTATTGAAAACGGGGTAAGTGAAAGTCATTTTACCGCCACTACCGGTTACGGCTATGGCGACAGAGGAAGGGATACTCTGGACAAAGTTGTGGCTCAGGCTTTTTCAGCCGAAGATGCTCTGGTGCGCCACAGTTTTGCCAGCGGCACCCACACAATAGGAGTGGCTCTGTTCGGACTCCTGCGCCCGGGGGACACCATGTTATGTGTTACCGGCGCCCCTTATGATACCCTTCACCCGGTAATAGGCATAAAAGGAGAAAAACAAGGTTCTCTCATAGATTTCGGCGTGAGTTATGAGCAGGTTGACTTAAATGAAGATGGCAAGCCGGATCTTCCCGCCATACGTGAAGCTTTAACAGGCAGGGATATACGCATGGTGTATATACAGCGTTCCCGCGGCTACTCATTACGTCCCACTCTCTCTGTTGAAGAGATAGGGGAGATTGTAAGACTTGTGCGTTCCTGCAGCAAAGCCGTCGTTATGGTTGNNTGAGTTTGTTCAAAAGCTTGAACCTACCGATTTCGGAGCCGATATAATTGTGGGTTCTCTTATTAAGAATCCCGGCGGTGCCATAGCCAAAAACGGAGGTTATATAGCCGGCAGGTCAGACCTTGTGGAACTCTGCTCTTACCGTATGACCGTTCCCGGTTTAGGACGGGAAATCGGAGCTACTCTGGGTCAAAACAGGGAACTGTTTATGGGCTTTTTCAACGCACCCCATGTAACCGGCGAGGCTCTTAAAACAGCGGTTTTTGCCGCTGCGCTTTTTGAAGATATGGGGTTTGAGGTATCACCCGGGTACAATGAAAAACGTTGTGACATTGTTCAATCCGTGTTCCTGCGTTGTCCTGAAGGACTTATTTGCCTTTGCAGGGGAGTGCAAAAAGGCGCTCCTGTTGATTCTTTTGTGGTGCCGGAAGCATGGGATATGCCCGGTTATGACAGTAAAGTTATAATGGCGGCAGGTGCGTTCACCATGGGTTCGTCAATAGAATTGTCTGCCGACGGTCCCTTGAAGGAGCCTTATGCCGCATGGCTGCAAGGCGGTTTCAATTTTCACAGTGCAAAAATGGGTATCTTACTTGCCGCTCAGTCATTGCTTGTGAAGGGTTTTATAAAATGACGGAATTTTCGGGAATAAAAGCCGAAGCGCTCTGGCTCTTGGCTCAAAACAAATTTAATAACTCCAAAGAGTTTTACGAAGAAAACAAAGAAAAAATTAATAACTGGGTTATATACCCCATGCGGCAGATAGCGGCATATCTCAGTCCCTACATGTACAACCTTGACAGCAAAATGAACTTGATACCCGCCAAAATGGTTTCAAGAATCAGGCGGGATACAAGGTTTTCGAAAGATAAAACTCTTTACCGTTAGCATGTATGGATTATGTTTATGCGGCCTAAAAACCTGTGGCAAGGCTACCCCTGCCTTTGGTTTGAAATTCGTCCGGGCGCTTACTACTGCGGTGTGAGTTATTTCGGCGCAACTACAGGCTTAATGGAAGTGTACAGGCGGTTACTCTTTGAGCAGAGCGACAACTTTTTCAAGGCTGTAAAAAGTACCGGGTCCGTTGGAGCGAAGTACTATGCAGACACTTTTAAGAGAGAAAAAAATCCCGACATAGATGATAAACTGAAGCCCTATTATAATGTGAAAAGTTTCTATTTTATGATAAAATTTAATGACATAAGCCCGTTGGCAAGTAACGAAATTTTGAAGGATTTGCGCAAGATTTATAAAGCCTTTTTACCCATGTATCGTTTTCTTTTACAAGCATCT
>DCTF01000057.1:0-3447 GCA_002329225.1 Ruminococcaceae bacterium UBA1447 | reverse complement strand
AGAGGCTTCGGTCTTGGGGATGTGAAAAATCCTCTCTACCTCAGCGATGACCGTGTTTATAGAATGATTTGCGGTTTTTCCCGATGGCTGAAAGATAAAACCGTAAAAGAAGCGGAGAAATTAACCGTAAGCGTCGGGCACGACCCGCGGCTTTCCGCAACCCGTATAAAAAAGAGCGTAATTCAAGCGCTGACAGATTCGGGAATAGATGTGATTGATTGCGGACTTTCCACTACTCCGGCAATGTTTTTTACAACGGTTGACCTTAACTGTGACGGTGCTGTTCAAATTACCGCCAGTCATCACCCGTCAGACAAAAACGGTCTAAAATTTTTCACTAAGGCGGGAGGTTTGGAAGGCGCCGATATAACTGCAATACTTAACCTTGCCGATGCGGGGGAATTTATAAAACCGGCTCGAAAAGGCATAGCAAAAACCTATGATTATATGAGCGACTACTCCGCGCGTTTGCGCAAAATTATATTGGATGGCGCCTCAAACCGGGAAAATGAAAAGCGGCTTGAAGGTCTGAGAATTGTCGTGGATGCAGGTAACGGAGCCGGAGGTTTCTATGCCGCCGATGTGCTGGCGCCATTGGGGGCGGATGTAACGGGCAGCCTGTTTTTGGAACCGGACGGGAGTTTCCCCAACCATATCCCCAACCCCGAATCATCGGAAACCATGGATGCTCTTTTAACTGCCGTTGAAGAAAACGAAGCTGATTTCGGTATCGCTTTTGATACTGACGTTGACCGGGCGGCCTGTGTCAGCGGGGGAAAAGAAATTAACCGCAACCGCCTTGTGGCTCTTGCTTCCTCTTTGTGCCTTGAAGAAAACAAGGGCGGGATTATAGTAACGGATTCCACCACTTCTGACGGTGTTGGTATTTTTATCAGGGAACACAGCGGCCGCCATCTACGCTACAAAAGGGGATACCGCAATGTTATTGCCAAGCAAATTGAGTTAACAAATGCCGGTGAAAACTGTCCCCTTGCTATAGAAACTTCAGGCCATGCTTCCTTTTCCTCCAACTACTTCCTTGACGACGGGGCTTATTTGATGACCAGGCTCATTGTTAAGTTGGTGAGCCTAAAAAAAGAGGGAAAACGCCTTGAAGATGTTCTTTCTACCCTGCAGGAACCTGCGGAAGAGTCGGAATTAAGGTTCCGTATAAAAACGGAAGATTTTTCCGCTTACGGCGAAAGGGTTATTAAAAGTTTAAGCTCATATGCTTCAACCCGCGAGGGCTGGGAAGAAGCGGTGGAAAACTATGAAGGTATACGGATANNCTGCCGATGGCGGCGGATGGTTTTTACTCAGATTAAGCGTCCATGACCCGGTAATGGTGTTAAACGCCGAAAGTAACGAAAAAGGCGGCAATAAGCGGATTTTTGCCGAGTTGTACGGTTTTGTTAAGCAGTTCGAAGATTTGGATATTTCCGAGCTTTATGAGGCTTTATAAACACGGATAAAGTCGGGCAACCTTAAAAATATATTTATGAGAGGTGTCTTATGTTAAATGTTGCAATGTTGAGTAAGTGGCATGTCCATGCGGACGGTTATGCAAGGCAGGTAAAAGACTACGGCGCAAACATAACCTGTGTATGGGATGAAGATGCGGGAAGGGGAGCCGAATGGGCGAAAAACCTGGGGGTTGATTTTGAGGCCGACCTTGATACCATTTTAGCCCGAAAAGATGTGGATGCGGTTATTTGCGACTGCCCCACCACCATGCATGCGCCCGTACTTATTAAAGCGGCAAAAGCCGGAAAAGCGATTTTTACTGAAAAAGCGCTTGCTCCGACAGTTGCCGAATGTGATGAGATCGCAAAAGCGGTAAAAGAAAACAATGTTAAATTTGTTATTTCTCTGCCCTGGCTTTGCAGACCTGAAACTCAGTTCGCAAAAAAAGCCATTGATGAGGGGCTCCTCGGCGAAATAACCCTGGTAAGAATCAGGAATGCTCATAACGGTTCCAGTGCCAACTGGCTGCCTGAATACTGGTATGATGAGGCCACTGCCGGGGGCGGGGCAATGATGGATTTAGGCTGCCACCCAATGTACGGTGTAGCGCACCTTTGCGGCACACCTAAGCGGATTACATCGGTTTTCAATTCCGTCACCGACAGACCGGTTGACGACAATGCCGTAAACCTGATTGAATTTGAGAATAAATGTATCGCCGTAGTGGAAACCGCCTTTGTCAGCTACAAATCTCCGTCATCTTTTGAAGTATACGGTACCAAGGGAACGTTAATTGACCGTGACGGGCAACCGCTTATGATTGCCGCCGAGTCCTTAAGCAATGTGAATTCCGGCTTTATTCCGGTAACAAATCTTCCCAAAGCTCTGCCGTCGCCAATGGTTATGTTCCTTGATGCCTGCACAAAGGACGGCCCCATTGAGTTCGGCTTGGAAAAAGCGAGAAGCCTTCCCCTCCTGCTTGAAAAAGCTTATATAGCCCACAAAAACAACTCGGTAGAGGTTTTTAATGAAGCTTAAGAACAAAATATATCTTTCCGAACTCGCTCTTTTAAGTGTTGCATTCATTTGGGGCGGCGGTTTTATTGTCGTAAAAAACTCACTGGAAGCCTTAAGCCCCCTTTGGCTAATGGCTCTAAGATTTATACTTGCAGCGGTTTTTTTGGCTGTAATTTTTTATAAAAAGCTGAAACTGATTGATAAGGGCAGTATTATTGCCGGTGCTGTTTGCGGTATCTTTATATATTTAGCTTTTGTTTTGCAGACAGTCGGCATAAAGTATACTACCGCAAGTAAGAATGCCCTGCTCACGGCCACCTATGTGGTATTTACACCTTTCATCTTCTGGTTTTTTGGCAAGAAAAAGCCGAAGGCTACACAGATAGCGGCTGCCTTTTTATGTTTCGCCGGGATTGCCTTGCTTATGTTTGACGGCAGTTTCGGAAGTGTAAATAAGGGTGATCTTCTCACCATTATGTGCGGCTTGGTATTCGCTATCCATATTTCTCTGCTTGGTATCTATTCAAAAAAGCATGACCCGATTGTTCTTACAATTATTCAAATGGCAGCTTGCGCAATCATAGGCCTTGCCATGGCGGTTGCCTTTGACAGTCCGCCCGAGAAAATAAACGGGCAAACATGGATGTCAATTGTCTACCTCGGTGTACTCAGCACAAGCTTTGCCTATTTGGTGCAGACTGTTGCGCAAAAATATACGCCGCCGTCTCACACGTCTTTAATTATGAGTCTTGAATGCGTAATCGGCAGTGTTCTGTCAATTATTATATTCAAAGATGTTTTTACGCCCTTGATGTGGGCAGGGGGGGCGCTTACATTCGGCTCCATTCTTCTTTCCCAGTACACAAACAGCAAAGAAGAAGAAAGTATTAAAGAAAAGCTTGTTTTGAGCGATTTAAGCCGGAATTAAACATTACAATTTTACTTAATGTTTACTGAACAAAGCAA
>DCTF01000017.1:1628-4059 GCA_002329225.1 Ruminococcaceae bacterium UBA1447 | reverse complement strand
GCTTTGTTCAGTAAACATTATTTAACAAAGATAAAACAACATTACTCCAATATCCGCTCGGCAACGCAAGAACAAGTTATACCGTTCCGGTCGGTGTAACGAAAATTGCTTTTGGCGCATTCGAAAGCTGCACGTCCCTCACGGAGGTGATTGTTCCGGACGGTTTGACTGATATTGACTACTGTGCTTTCTATAATTGCTCCAACCTCACAAGCATAACCATTCCCGAAAGTGTGGCAACTATCGGGTATGAGGTGTTCATCGGCTGTGACAGTTTAACCATCTTCGGCGTTCCCGGCTCTTATGCGGAAACCTATGCAAATGAAAACAATATCAACTTTTCCGCAATCGGGGGAGGCGGCGATGCGCTGTCGCCTGCCGACGGTTCCGACAGTGTGATAGACAGAGACAACGGCACAATCTACGGCCTTGAACCCGGTATATCAAGAGAAGAATTCGAGAGCAATTTTGTGAGTGTCGGAAACGGGTATTCGCTCCAATACTCAGCCGATGTAATAGGTACCGGTACCGTGGTGACCGTACTCGACGAGAATGATGAAATTGTTGAAACCTACACCATAGTAATCTTCGGCGACATCAGCGGCGACGGAAAAATAAATGCGGTGGATGCCTTGATGGCTTTAAAAGCCGCCTCGGGCGCTCTGGAATTGTCGGAAATCAAGCAGATGGCGGGTAATGTTGACGGCAACGCCAATGTATCGAGTGTTGACGCTCTGGATATTCTGCACTGCTCCACAGGGAAGAAAAACATTAATCAGGTAACGGGTCTGACAGCGTAAAGTTTAGTATGTATTTCGGGCCGCTTTCACAATTCGTNNGTGTTATATAGGTTGAAGTGTTTATTGCACGGGACGATGCCCGCATCGCCCCGCTGCACACTCCGCATCGCTCTGCCCTGATTTTTACATTTGCCGAGAGCCGAACTGCAAAAAAGTAGCATTATAAAAAATGAATTATNNGACGCATCTATGTTAGAATGATAATATTATTCCTGCAGAATATAAGTGATAGTAAGAGTAAGCAAGAGGACGCATTAAATGCAAAGGGATATTTTATGATTGATTTACATTGCCATATTCTTTACGGAATGGATGACGGGCCGAGGGATTTTGATACATCCCTGCGGCTGTGCTACCTGGCTATGGAAAACGGAATAGAAAAAATCGTTGCCACCTCCCATCTGACTTCTTTGGTAGACATAGATCACTATGTTGCTGCCAGGGATGAAAGGATTGCGGAGCTCCGTGCGGAATTGGAAAGGCGTGAGCTGAATCTGCAAATATACCCCGGGGCGGAAGTTTTTGCAGGGGAAGATTTGATGTACCCCCTTCCTTTGGAAAAAGTGACAATAAACGGCAGCAGATATATTTTGGTGGAGTTTGATTTTTACAATCTGCGTTTTTCCACGGTGTTAAGGTATATTGAGGAAATTCTAAAACGGGGTTTGGTTCCGATTATTGCCCACCCGGAAAGATATTCATTTCTCCAGATTCAATATGACCGTGTCAATTTTCTTATGGATATGGGCGTTCTTTTTCAGGTCAATGCCGGCAGTCTGGCAAGCCGCAGCGGCCGTGAGGAATTTGATCTTGCCTATGAAATGGTTTTAAAACAGGCTGCCAACTTTATTGCTACCGATGCCCATTCCCTGCACAACAGACCGAATGACCTTTTAAGGATGATGAGGGACTTTCCCCCGAACATAAACCAGAATTGGCTTGAGCGTATGGTCCGAACCTCCCCCCAAGCGGTAATTGATAATGAAGTTGTAATCCCTTCTATGGAAAGCGGCTTATTAATAAGAGGGCGGTATTAAAATCTCAGGGATAGAATCATTAAAACGGAAGTGAACTTATGCAGGAAAAACGGGAGTTTGTTCCCGCACAAAATTCCGACGATTCCGGGATTGATTTGGGCAGAATCGGCCTTGCCCTGTTGAAAAGACTTTGGGCAATTATTTTAGCGGCGATTGTTTTTGCAGCCGCATTCTATTTTTATGCCGAATTCAGATACGTTGAAAAATATGTATCCTCAGCGACCCTTGCCTTTACCTTAACAACAGTTACGGTTCAAAAAGACGAATGGGGCAATGAAACGGGTTATACAACTACTCAGGTAAGACCTCTTGCCGAAAAAGATGCGGAGCGTTACCGTTTTTTATTAAAAAGCGACTTGATGCTGCAAAAGCTGTATTGGGCTTTGGGAGGGGGAACCTACAGCGAAGAATACATTGAAAAATCTCTTTCCGTCACTCCCACATCCATAACCGATATCTTTACGGTAAATGTAACTGCGGATGATAAAAAGTTTTGCGAATCCGCAATAAATGAGATTATAAAGTCATTCCCCGCCTATCTTAAAACCTTTGATTCCGGTCTCGGGATTGAAATTATTAAAGCACCGAAACCTC
>DCTF01000017.1:435-1616 GCA_002329225.1 Ruminococcaceae bacterium UBA1447 | reverse complement strand
TTCCGGAGCCGCTCTGGTTATATTGATTGTTTTCATCAAAGAACTTTTAAGCGACACGGTTAAAGGCGCGGAGGATATTCGGGAGAATATTGGACTCAGGCTGTGGGGCTCCGTCCCGATAGCAGAGAAAGTTAACAGAAAGAAAAGAAAAAACAACCGTGCCGGAGTCCTTATAACTGACGAGAAAAGGGCGGGCTTTGCATTCGTGGAGGGGATCAAGGCAATCCGAACCAAACTTGAAGCTGCCGCTGCGGAAAAGGGATATAAAATCTTTACCGTTACCAGTACATTCGAAAACGAGGGAAAGACCACCGTAGCATTAAATTTGGCCTGTGCGCTGGCTAAAAAAGACAAGTCGGTTCTTTTAATTGACTGTGATTTGCGTAAACCTTCGGTTTTAAATATGGCGGGAATAAAAGAAGAAAATAAAACCGGTCTGATTCAAATTATCAAAGAAAAAGCGAGCTATGAAGAAGCGATTAAATTTATAAAACCTCTCGGTATTTTTCTTCTCCCCGGCGGAGGCGTTACGCAAAAGCCCACCGAGGTTCTTGACACCGATATAGTCAAAGGTGTGCTCAAAAGGGCGAGGGCAGAATTTGACTTTGTAATTATTGATACTCCGCCCGCCCGTATTGTGGCGGATTGTTTGGTAATAGCGCCTTTGTCCGATGCTTTGATTTTTACAATCAGACGTGACTACGCTAAAATCGGTGATATAAACGACACCGTTGACGAAATATCTTCGGCGGGTATCGAAATTGCGGGTTCGGTTTTCACTATGAGCAAAAAAGAGGCCGCAGGCGGTTGTTTGTCACGCCGGAGCGGGCGGCTGTACCCTTACAATCGCCGCAGTTATTATAAGGGGCAAGGCGGCGGTTACGGGTNNAGATAATGACATGCGGCGATTGCCGTAATTGAGAGTTTTAGGAGAGTAAAATGCAGGACATTAAAAATGAATCGAGATTAGCGGTTTTGATTGACTCGGACAATGTATCCCATAAATATGTGAAAGTTTTAATGGATGAGATTGCCCTTTACGGTACCCCTACCATTAAGCGTATTTACGGGGATTGGACAAATGCATCGATTTCCGGTTGGAAAAACGTGCTTCTGCCTTATGCGATAACTCCGGTTCAGCAATACAGCTACACCTTCGGAAAAAACGCTACGGACTCGGC
>DCTF01000017.1:0-421 GCA_002329225.1 Ruminococcaceae bacterium UBA1447 | reverse complement strand
GTCCAGCGACAGCGACTTTACCAGATTGGCTACCCGTCTAAGGGAATCGGGGCTGAAGGTTTACGGAATAGGGGAGAGAAAAACTCCCGAACCCTTTATTGCCGCCTGCGACCGCTTTATTTATCTTGAAGTCCTTCTGGATTCTCAGGAAGAAGAGGGGGAAACCGACGGAGCCGGAGAAAAGAGCAGGACTCAAACGGGTAAACCGCAGTGGGGGAAGGTGCCCGAGGATGTGCTGGAGCTTATTGTAAACTCCGTCAACGACGTGGCGGATGATGACGGCTGGGCCTTTTTGGGGGATGTAGGCAACCTGCTTTTGAGAAAACGCCCTTCATTTGACAGCCGTAATTACGGGTTTACTAAACTCACTCCCCTTATTCAATCGACCAACCTGTTTGATATTGACCAGAGGGATACTTCA
>DCTF01000046.1 GCA_002329225.1 Ruminococcaceae bacterium UBA1447 | reverse complement strand
GCACTTCATTTTACAATGTATCACCTCTAAAAGCAGCTTTGTGTAGTCCTTTATCCGTTCTAAAGCCAAGGCATCCAACTGCAGACCGAAGTTTTCAGCGTATTCTTTTAGCAGTTCAGTGTCAATTATCGGCATTTTTTCCTTCCTTTTCAAGCCAAATGAGCATAACCGTAATATCCGCCGGACTGACGCCGGAAATTCTTGAGGCCTGCCCCACATTGGCAGGTCTTATTTTCTGAAGTTTTTCTCTGGCTTCCCGCCTCAGACCGGATATCAGGCTATAATCCAGGTTCTCGCTCAGAGTTTTTACTTCCAGCCTCCGCATTTCATCAATTTGTGCCTGCTGCCGTTTTATATAACCCTCGTATTTTATGTCAATTTCCACCTGTTCACTGACTTCGGGAGAAATATCCGGACGTTGGGGATCAAAGGGAGCTAAACACTCATAATCCACCTGAGGTCTGCGCAGGAGCTCCTCAAGGCATATTCCCGTGCTTATCGGAGATGTTTCACGTGAAACAAGCAGGTCATTGAGGGCTTGAGAGGGTCGGATTATAGTTTCCGCCACCCGTTTCCGTTCAACCTCTATAAGACGCACCTTTTCTTCAAAGGCGGAATAGCGCTCTTCGGAAATTAATCCTAATCGGTAGCCCTCGGGGGTTAATCTTCTGTCAGCATTATCCTGACGCAAAATAAGGCGGTATTCGGAACGGGAGGTCATCATCCTGTAAGGGTCGGAACAGCCTTTTGTTACCAAGTCATCAATAAGCGTGCCTATATAGGAGGATGCGCGGTCAAGAATCAACGGTTCCCGGCCTTTAATCCTTGCCACAGCATTTATTCCCGCTACAAGCCCTTGGGCCGCCGCCTCTTCATAACCGCTGGAACCGTTAAACTGCCCCGCTCCGAAAAGGCAGGGGAAGTCCTGAAACTCCAGAGTGGGCTTAAGGACAAGAGGATCCACACAGTCATACTCTATAGCATAGCCTATACGCATAACCCTGCAGTTTTCAAGGCCGGGCACTGTGCGCAAAAACTCCAACTGAACTTCCTCAGGCAGAGATGAGGACAGTCCCTGCAAATATAACTCTTCTGTATTCTCTCCGCAGGGCTCAATAAACACCTGATGGCGCTCTTTATCCGCAAAACGGACAATTTTATCTTCAAAACTTGGGCAATAACGGGGTCCCACCCCGTCTATAAGTCCGCTGTAAAGTGGGGAGCGGTGGAGATTCTTCTTTACAACTTCTTTTGTTCGCTCATTGGTATATGTGATATAACATAAAGCATTATTCTTTATTGGAATATCTTTTTCGAAAGAAAAGCGGGCAACCTTTTCGTCACCCTCCTGCGGTTCAGTCTTGGAAGTATCTATACTGAGCCGGTTTACTCTGCAAGGCGTTCCCGTTTTAAAGCGGCGCATGGGAAGGCCCAACTCCCGCAGGGAATCCGCCAAGTCATTTGCCGGGAACATTCCGTCAGGCCCGCTTGCGTAGCTGACATCACCCACATGAACTTTGCCCGCCAAAAAAGTACCTGTGGCAAGAATAACGCAGCGTGCGGTATAAAGGGTTTTAAGGCGGGTGGCAAGCTGCCACAGACCGTCCTCAGTTCGACTGATACCGGTAATTTCGGCCTGAATCAGATCCAGATTTTCCTGAGTTTCAAGCCGATGCTTCATATCCGCCGTATAAGCTCTGCGGTCAATCTGCGCCCGGGGACTGTGCACAGCCGGGCCTTTGCCCAGATTAAGCATTCTGCTTTGCAGGGTGTTTTTGTCAGCAGCTTTTGCCATTTCCCCGCCCAGAGCGTCAATCTCCCTGACCAGATGACCCTTTGAAGTGCCGCCGATTGACGGATTGCAGGCTATATTGCCAACCCAATCCAAGTTGATTGTGAAAATAACGGTTTTGCAACCCAAACGGGCGCCGGCAAGCCCCGCCTCAATACCGGCGTGGCCTGCACCCACCACAACAATATCATAATTGTTTGCCGTATAATCCATTCTTCTACTTCCCTACACAAAAAGAGCTGAATATCTCGTCCACCACCGCAGACATTGCTTTTTCTCCGGTAAGTTCCAACAAACAGTCAGCCGCTTCTTCACAAGAAATCTGCACGGCATCCAAAGTCAGTCCGCTTTCGAGACCTGAAATTGCTTCATCTGTCAAAGTCACGGCATTTACACAACAGTTACGCTGCCTGGCATTGGCAAGCATTGCCGAAGACGGATCAAACCCGTCAACACCCAAGGCCCGAGATACCGCCCCGGCCAGGGTTTCAACACCCTCTCCCTGTGCTGCGGAAATTTCCACTACTTCATCGGAAATACCGGCTATATACTCTTTATCAAGGGTGCGGGGAAGGTCGGTTTTGTTGATTATCGCAATAGAGGGTTTGCCCGCACAGGCTTCCAATAAAATTTTGTCCTCCGCCGTCAATACATCCGAGCCGTCAAAAACCGCCAGCACAAGGTCCGCATTTTTTATCTTCTTTAATGCCAGCTCAACGCCTATGCCCTCCACGGGGTCGTCCGTCTCACGCAGTCCGGCGGTATCCGCAAGGCGAAGGGTTAAACCGCCAAGGGTTATTGTTTCTTCTATGACATCCCTTGTGGTACCCGGGTACTCGGTTACAATTGACCGTTCATAACCTGTGAGCAGGTTCATAAGCGTTGATTTGCCTACATTAGGGCGTCCGGCTATTACGGTTTTTGCCCCTCGGGTTATTACCTGCCCCGCATCAAATGTTTCCAACAGTTTTTTCAGCCGTTCACTTACGCCCCGCAAGATGCTCAGAAGTTCCTCATCGGCTATCTGCTCCACCTCGTCATCGGGGAAGTCTATCTTTGCGGAAATTCCGGCAACCGCCTTTATTAACAAAGAGGTTTCTTCTTTGATTTTTTTTGCCAGATTTCCTTCAAGGGCGCTCAAAGCCGCACGCGCCGCCTGTTCGCCCTGGGCTTCCACCAAAGACATAACCGCCTCCGCACGGTCGAGGCTGAGTTTTCCGTTCAAAAAAGCACGTTTGGTAAACTCTCCGGCTTCGGCAGGCTGCGCACCGGCCTCCAGCACGGTTTGGAGCACCTTGCCGGTCACATAAAGGCCGCCGTGGCAATAAATCTCCGCCGTGTCTTCCCCGGTATAACTGTGAGGAGCACGAAAAACGAGGCAAACAGCCTCGTCAACCGTTTCCTCCCCTTTGACTACCTTGCCGAAGTGGGCACGGTAGCCGGGGGATTTTATTAACTTGGCTGCGCTCGCAGCACTGAACACCTTACCCGCAATTTGCAGAGCATTAGGCCCGGACAAGCGAACAATACCTATTCCACCGGGCGCTTGCGCAGTGGCAATTGCGGCTATTGTTCGGGAGTCGCTCATTTTTTTACCTCCGCAATTTAAAGTTTTAAGGGTTGGTTCTCACCCTCCAGCCGCAAGGCTATACGGTTAAACGCCAAAGCGGCAGCAGTGTCGGCGGGGAACGGTAAACCTTTTGTTGCACAGGAAGCAATTTCCTCGTCTTCAGGCACAACGCCTATGAGTTGTGCCCCGACAGCGTCTATTACCTCATCAATGTTAAGAAGCTTATCTTTAACAACCGACTTTTTGATAAAGCGGTTAATAATAAGCCTCGGTTCGGTTATCCCCAAATCAATCATTTCGTCTGTTGCAACGGCGCTCCCCCGCACACAAACCTCGTCGGGGGTTGCTACAATAATCCCTGAATCCGCCGTACCTGCGGCAAGCCGAAAACCGCCGGAAATGCCGGCAGGGGAGTCGGTAAGAATATAATCAAAATGTTCGTTAAAAGTTTTCAGCAACTCCCTGAAGTTTTCTCTGGTATACATAATATTATAGTTCATCGGAGCGGCAAGCAATACGGGCCCGAATTCTGTTTGCACTATAGCTTGTTCCGGTTTGCAACGGTATAAAATAAGGTCGCCCCAGTTAAAAACGACCTTTTCCCGCACGCCCAACATAAGGTCCAAACTTTTTAGGCCGATATCACAGTCAATCGCCAAAACCTTTTTACCAAGGGCAGACAAGGCAGTTGACAAACCCGCTGTAACAGTGGATTTACCTACACCGCCCTTACCGGAAGCGATAACTATTTTTTTTGCCATTCCGCCTTCCCCTTTCTATGGACAATCAGCCAAGCAAAATATTTTCACGCTGAGGAACTTGAAGCTTTTCAGTATTTGAAAAATAGTAGTCATAAATATCGGCAGCCACTTTACTGAGCCTTGCTCCGCTCGGGAAGCCTTCAGCTATAATTGCTACGGCTAACTCGGGAGCTTCGCCCGGCGCATAACTGATAAGTATACCGTTATTAATTTGCCTGAAACTGCCGTTAATTTCTCTGACAACCTGAGATGTTCCCGTTTTGGATGCCGCCTTAACCGGCAAGTTGGCAAAAGCGGCACGGCTGTAACCTTCGGTACCTACAAGCAGCATCCCTTCTTTGACTATGTCCATGGTGGACTTGCTTATCCCGGTCTCCCACTTAACTACGGTAGTTTTTTCCAGATATGTCTCGCTGTAGTCCGCACTGCGTACACTTTTAACAAAGTGGGGCTGATAAAGTGTACCTCCGTTTGCTATAGTTGCGCAATAGTTTGTCAGCTGTAAAGGGGTGCAAAGGTTGTTTGCCTGGCCGATTGCCGACTGAATTGTAAACCCGTCCTGCCAGACCTGATTTTTTGAGGCCCGGTATTCAGGGCTGTCCAGATTACCGGCCGCCTCATTGAGTTCCACTCCGGTTTTTTGTCCGAAGCCAAGCATTGTGCGGTATTGATTTAGCAATGTAATACCAAGCTGTCTGCCTAAATCATAGAAAAACACGTTGCAGGAATCTTTTATCGCATAGACAACATTCAGATTACGGTTTCGGTGATATTGCTCGCATTTAAAATTTCTGCCCGCATAATTGTAAACTCCGCTACAGTACTTTGTTGAGTTCTTTGTTATTAGTCCCTCCTCCAATCCTGCAATGGCTACGGAGGGCTTCATGGTGGAACCGACTTCATATGTACTGAGCAAGGCACGGTTCCACAAAGGGGCGGCAGGGGCGGTAGAAAGTTGCTTATAGTTTTTGTTATAAGTCGAAATATCATAAGTCGGGTAGGAGGCGGAAGCAAGAATTTCTCCTGTTCTGCAGTTCATAACCACCACTGCACCCGCCGAGGGGACCGGCGTCTTTTCAGCCTTAAGTGCTCTTTCCAGGGATTCCTGTGTCAGGATTTGAAGGTCCTTGTCTATGGTAAGGATAACCGTTCTTCCGGGCTCCGGCGGACGGACGATTTCCGTTTCAACCTTGCCGTCACGGGCAATTATAACTTTTTTTGCACCGTCGGTTCCCCGCAGTTCTTCTTCCATTGCGCTTTCAATACCGTTTTTGCCGATAACATCATTTATTTTATAGCCCTTGTCTTTACGCTGCTTATATTCCTCGGCATTTATAGCGCCGGTCATACCCAAAATATGGGGAGCAATAGTCCCGTCCGTATAAACCCGATAGGGAACTATCTCAACTTCCACACCTTTGTAGAAGGCACTGTTTTCTTTTATGTAGGCGACAAGATCTCCCGGAACATCTTCAGCAAAGGTATAAGGATTGCTGATTGAAAAAACCTGTCTTTTCATCTCATAGCATACGGATGCTATTTTTCGTGCCTGAACGGGCTCGTAGTCTTTAAGGTGATACCGTTCCGCAAGGGCCTCCATACAGTTTTGCGCCGTGGCATAGTCATTAAGGTTGAGCATATCGCGGCTCTTCATCTGAGCGATTTCACTCTCTCTTTTTTCCGCAAAAACAATCTTCCCCTCCTCGTCAAACTCAAGGGGAAGATTGTCAAACCAGGGGATCTGCCGGGAATCAAACAGTGTTATCAGAGAGTCAATAACTTTTACCCTTTCGTCCATAGAGGAGGCGGGAGGAAAAAGAGCACTTTCAAAAACGACGGAATTCCCTTGCCGGTTTGTAACCAAGGGGAAGCCGTTGCGGTCTAAAATTTCACCTCGAGCCGCTCTTATGGAAACAGTTTTTTCCACAGCAGAATTAACCTTTGAGGCAAACGCCTCGCCTTCAACAAGTTGAAGTTTAACCAGTTGGCCGGCAAAAGCTGAAAAAACGGCAACCACGGCAAGCCATGTTAATATTTCTCTTATGTTTTTCTTTTTTTCTCTCATATAATCACTTTATGCCAAAGCTTTAAATAAGCTTGTTCTTTATAACCCGAACCGCATAAAAGCATAACGGTAAAAATAACAGAGTATAAGCGAAAGAAGGCAGATAGAAAGTCAGGTAAGCCATACCCGCCCCCCCATAGCCGTTAAACACATAGGTGATAAGCCAGTTGAGGGTTACAACGGCAAAACTCGATGTAACGGTAAGAAGCAGAGCCGTCATTATGTTATTGCGCATAACCGTAGCTATAAGAGCGCCGCTTAAAAAGCCCGCACTCATAAGTAAAAAAGCATAGTACCCGTGGGGAGCGGCGGAAAAAGCGTCCCAAATTAGACCGGCACCCAGCCCGAAAAAAAGACCGGGCACATCCCTTTCATGCATCCCTAAGCACACTGTAAGAGGAATAAGAGGAAAAGCTCTTACTCCAAAAGGTTCGGGCAAAAAGCCCTTGGTGTTTTGAATTACGGCAGTCGCCAACAAAAGCAGTGCAAAAACGGCACGGCGAATGTATATCCGTTTATTATCAGCACTCAACGCCATCATTGACCCTGCCCTTCATCAGAGCCGACCTGTCCCTCAAAGGAAGTAATAATAAACACGTCCTGCAGCTGAGTAGGATCCACACCGGGTTTTATAACCGCAAAGGATGAAATGTCGGTAATATCATTTGCAATTTCGTCAACTGTGCCGATTATAAGGTTTCGGGGATAAATTCCGCCGATTCCGGAGGTAACCACCACGGAACCGGGCACAATGGCAGTTGTTCTTTCCAAACCCGGAAGACGGCACAGGCCTTTTTCGGAAAGTTCGGGAGTGGTGGTTACAAAGCCGCTTTCCCGGGTGCTTATTTCAAAAGCACTGACATTGACTGCCGGATTGAGCAGAGTACTGACTTTGCACTGAGTGGGCATGACAGAGGTAACGACACCCACCAAGTATTTGCCGTAAATAACCGGGTCATCAACACTTATACCGTGTATGGAACCCCTACCGGCGGTAAAACCGAAAAACTTGTCCCCCGGATCCCTGGCAATTACCGGAGCGGCGGCAAATTTAAAAGAGGGATTTTCTTCTTTCACATCCAAAAACTTCTCGTAAAGGGTAAGCTTGTTTTTTGACTGCTCGTAATCCACCAGTTCATCGGTAAGTCGGGCAATCTCCTTTTTGAGTTCCTCATTTTCTTCACTGAGTACGGCGGAGGATTTAAAGTATACGGAAAAATCGGACAGGCCATCCGCCATATATGAGGAAAACCTCTGCAAGGGACCGAAAATCAGCCCTGCCGCAGAGGTTTGCGGTGCCGAATTATTGTTTAAGAGAGCAGCCGTTTCCGCGCCCGCCAAAAGCGCCGCAGTGAGCCCCAAAAAAATCTTAAACCCGATGCTTTTAAAAAAACGGAACATTCAAATTTCCCTTATCTGAAATTACGGCAAAATACGTTTGTTTAACTATATCCCTTTGTACCGAGTTTGTTAAGAACATCGCTTTCCAGACATATTCCGGTTCCGTCAACTACACAGTCCAGAGGCTTTTCCGCTATAAGAACGGGGATTTTGGTTTCAGCAGAAATCAGTTTATCTATCCCGCGAAGCAGAGCTCCGCCGCCGGTAAGCATAATCCCTTTGTCTATAATGTCAGCCGCCAATTCGGGAGGAGTTTTTTCCAACGTGGCGCGAATGGCGTCTAAAATCTGATTAACCGGGTCGGAAAGCGCCTCACGAATTTCTTCCGAAGACACCTCTATGTTTTTGGGCAGACCGTCCATGAGGTTGCGTCCCTTAATATTCATGGCGCCCTCCCCCTCATAAGGATAAGCGGAACCGATCGTAATCTTAATATCTTCCGCAGTTCTCTCACCGATAAGAAGGTTATATTTTTTCTTTATATAGGCAATTATGGCCTCATCAAAGTTGTCTCCCGCAAAACGCACCGAACGGGAGGTAACCACGTCGCCGAGGGAGATTACCGCCACTTCAGAGGTGCCGCCGCCTATATCCACCACCATACTGCCGATAGCCTCACTCACGGCAAGCCCCGCACCTATGGCGGCCGCCATAGGTTCTTCAATAAGGCTTACATACTTGGCACCTGCACTTTTTGCGGCATCGTAAACCGCCCGGCGTTCGACTTCCGTAACACCGGAAGGAATACAAATCATAACACGGGTACGCATAAAAGGTGAACTGCTGCTGGCCCGCTTAATAAATGCCTTAAGCATATCCGATGTAATTTCAAAGTCCGCAATTACACCGTCTTTCAACGGGCGTACTGCAGTGATGGAACCGGGAGTTCTGCCTATCATCTCTTTGGCTTCCGCCCCCACGGCAACAACCTTGGGCGGGTTGGAGCGTTGGTCAACGGCCACCACCGAAGGCTCTCTGGAGACAATACCTTTACCCTTAATAAACACCAGTGTGTTGGCGGTACCCAAGTCAATACCTACATCCTGAGAAAACAACATTAATTTATACCCCTTTCAAGAACTTTACTTGAAAATTATTGATTCTATAATCTTATCCGCTTCAGCAACATCGGTATCTTTACCCGTTGTTACGGAATAGAAAGAAAACACCGTACCGTTCTTCTCAAATATTCTGAAAACAATCCGGCNNNNGTTCGGCAGTTTCCGCAGTACCGCCTTCTCTCTCCATCAGTTCCACTACCTGTTCGGCGGAAGCTAAAGCATCTTCGATAGTTTTGCCCTCCATAGTTACAAGAGTCAGCTCCACATCGCCTTTTTTATTTTTTAAACGCAATGTGTTTGCGCCGCCTGATTGGGTCCAACCCCTTGGAAGTGTTAAAGAATAGTCCGGAGTGTTTACGGTTTTGCCGCTGACATATAAATCGGGGATGGCTATTCGCTGAGTTTCATTTTCTCCGTCAAGGCCGGTGGCCATAATTATAATGTTGCCGGCATCGTCGGTCATGGTTTCGCCTTTTTCGTCCGTGGCAAGGATTCGGGTTTTGCCTTTGTCGTCCACAATGGTAAGTTCCCGTTTTTTGCATGCGGCCAAAAGACAGATCAGGGCAACAAACAGCAAAATAACAGCGCTGATTTTTAACCTCAAGCTTATCCCTTCCTTCCCCTTCTTTATCAAGGGAAAACTACCGTTCAGTATAGCATTTGCATCCGCTTGTGTCAAACAACGGACTGTGAAAAATTCGTTAACTTTTTTCGGAATTTTCCCTATGACCTTGCGGGGCCGAATTTGCATTCTATTCGGAGCAGTTCAAGAAGGCGCAATGCAATTTTAACCTAACTGTTCAGAGCGGCAAAACTTTTTTTGTTATTGCGGTAGAGATTTTTGAATACCGCATAGTTTTTATCATAAACCTCTTTATATTCCGGGTTCGGTTCAAAGGTGCGTACTACGGGTACCAACTTACCCGCTTCGCAGATGCTTTCTGCCAGACCGAGGCCCACGGCCACAACCACCGCCGCCCCCACGGCGCCGGCATTCTGGGGACTGTCCACCGTTTCCACCGTCCTGCCGGTGCAGTCCGCCAGAATCTGACAGGTAACGGGGGACAATGCTCCGCCGCCCACAAAGCGCAGCACGGAGGAGGTTTGTATCTTTTTATCCTGAGTTTCCAAAAACCAGCGCAGATGGAAGCAAACGCCCTCCAATACCGAGCGGATAAGCTCAGTCTTGCCCGTTTCCAGACTGATGTTGAAGAACATGCCGCGGGCGTTGGGGTCTTCAAAGGGACAGCGGTTGCCGTGCAGCCAGGGGGTGAACAAAACTCCGCCGCTTCCGGGCGGTATTTTATCGACAACCTCGGTCATATAGTCGTAAAGGCTGGTATAGACCGTTTCTTTTGAAGCGGTGACATCCATTTTTTCGATATAAATCTCTATTTCGTCCAGAGCCAAATGGTCTTTGACCCATTCCAGACATTTGCCCGCCGTTTCCAGCTCGGCAAAATAATTGAATTTGCCCTTTTGTGCGCCTACAATGGCGGCAATCATGGCGGTAGTGTCCACGACGCTCTTATCCACCACGGTGGACACCCAGCCGGAAGTACCGGAATACACATGGGTATCGCCCAAATGAACGGAACCGGCGCCTACGCCTATCAAAGAGGCATCGCCGCCGCCGCCGAATACGGCGGTGCCGGGCTTAAGTCCGAGTTCTTCAGCAGCCTCGGGCAGCAAAACGCCCGCTTTGTCGGTAGAGTCGATGATTTCAGGCAGATGCTCCATATTTACACCGTGCAGTTTGCAAACGGTGTCGCTCCAGCCTTCCCTGCCTTTGCGTATATCGTACAAAAGGGTAGCGAAAGCGGAGTCACGGGTAGCAACAAATTCACCCGTCATTTTACAGATAATATAATCTTTTACATCCAGCCACTTATAAACTTTTTTAAAAACTTCCGGCTCATTGTTTTCGACCCACTTGTACTTCCAGACAGGGTCCTTTACACTTGCCGCCACGGCTCCGGTGGCGATTAAAGACCTGATTAATTTATAGGCATTCATACCGGCTATCTTTACAGGGCCGCCCATACCTTTTTTGAGTTCTTCTCTGGCTCTCTGGTCCATGTAACTCATGGCGTCCCGCAGAGGTTCCCCGTTTTTATCCGTTAAAACCAAGCCCTGCATTTGGGAGCAGAAAGAAATTCCGGATATCTCCGCCGGGTCAACATCCGCCTGCTCCAAAATCTTCCGGGTAGTCAGGCAAATGGCGCTCCACCACTCCTCCGGCTTTTGCTCGGCCCCTCCGTCCGGGAACAGATAGAGTCCGTAGCCTTCCATTGCGGAGGCTACAAGTTTAACGGTAGTACCGATATCAAACAAGCATGTTTTGACCCCCGTGGTGCCGATGTCATAGGTGATTACTAAAACATCTTTCTTCATTTTTTACCTCCGGCATAATGCTCAACATACTACAATCAAAAAGTCAATTCGCCGTCAGGCAATCGCAACAACCACCTTGCAAATTGCCCCGCCGCTTATATTACATCATGCATAAGTATATGTTAATATTATAAAATTTTCAATATTATGTAAATATAACACCGGTCAAATTTTCATCTCGTTAATACTTTTTAACCCTCTTTTCTTCAACGTTCAAGGGACTATTCGGTTTTTAGGCTCTATATCCTTTCACTTTTAACGGGACGTATTGACATTATATCGGTATACCGATATAATATTTGCGCAAGGAGGAGATTGAGATGACGGTTCCGGAATTGCTTGAAAGTAAGAACATGACGCTTTATAAGTTGTCAAAAAACAGCGGTATTCCCTATACCACGGTTAACGATATCTACCACGGGAGAACAAGCTTGGATAAGTGTTCGGCGGAAACGGTTTATAAGTTATCCAAAGAACTCGGCTTGAGTATGGAAGAACTCCTTGAGCCTTACCTCAGGGAGCGAATCGGTTTTGAACTTTACAAAAGCAGCGTTTGCCATCGGTTGAAAGAATTAGGCGATATCAACTTTATAATTGAAACCCTGCAGAAAGACGACATCGGCAAGTTTTTTAAACGAAAATGGTATCCCGAAAGCCTCTATTTGCTTGCGATGCTTGATTATGTAAGCAGAGAGAACAATGTTCCCCTATGTACAAAATATGAAGCGTTGCGCAGCGTTAAGTTGAAAGACACAATTTACCCTGCCGGTGTGCTTACAACGGCTTTGGTAAACAGTAATGATAACGCCAAAAGGGACGCATCGGCTGAATCCATTCCGGAATTTTTACGCCATAACATTGTTGAAAGTGAGGTTAGAAATGTCATCTGATACAGCAAACTCATTCAATAAAGATAATCTGGATACTTATTTAAAAGAACTGGCAAAACTTTTTCGAAAGCAAAACGGCAGGGGAGCAACGGCGGAAGTTGTCTTGGTAGGCGGTGCGGCCATCTTGGTCAACTATGGTTTTCGGGAAATGACAACGGACATTGATGCGATTATTCATGCTTCATCATCTTTTAAAGACGCTATCAATCAAATTGGCGACCGGTACAATCTGCCTAACGGATGGCTGAATGCTGACTTTATGCGCACCGCTTCTTATATTGCCAAACTCAATGAGTTCTCCCAATATTATAAAACCTTCTCCGGGATTCTTCAGGTGCGGAGCGTATCGGCGGAATATCTTATTGCCATGAAGTTGAAATCGGGCCGCAAGTATAAAAATGACCTTTCCGACATTATCGGTATTTTGGCGGAGCACAAAAAACGAGGGCAAGCCATCACTTGGGATAAAGTGAANNCAATCTGTATTGCGGTTGGGACGATATTTCTGAAGAAGCCAAAAATTTTATCCAAAACGCTTTCAAATCGGGTAATTATGAGGAAGTGTTTCGACAGGTGCAAGAACAGGAGCAAATGGCTCAAAATGTTCTTGTGGAGTTTCAGCGGGAGCATCCGCACACGGTTAAGGAGTCAAATGTAGACCGTATTTTGCATATGCTGATGCCCAACAAGACCGAAGACGATGTTGATAGTAGCGAAAACTCCTAACCCGAAAATATAAACATCAACAAAAGAAAAAATTATAATCCCGGTGTTATGCAACCGCAGAGCATAATACCGGATAAACTCATCTTAAAACATAAAAGGGGGAGCGCTTTCGCGCTCCCCGCAAAGGTTATGGTATATTCTTAATAGACCACATCAAAGATTTGGTAATGCATGATAAGAACCTGCCAGCCTGCTGCGGAAATCCCCACAACTCTACCGCTCATTGTTATTTTGTTGTAGAGAATGTGATCTACGCTCTTAACATGGAGCGTCTTGGGATCATAAATCAAAGTAGCCTTGCAGTTGTAATACTCCATGTCATACTGTGCGTCTTTAATGATTTTGTCCAGCTTTGCAAGTTCGGGATCAACGTCGCTCTTGGAAAGGGGCATGAACATTCCGCCGATTTTGCTGGGCGCGCTGTTACCGTGATGGGGTCTGTGGTGTTCCGGATTTTTCTCGTTCTTTTGGACGATAACAATCTTATAGTCGCCGTTGGGCAATTGCGTACAGTCGGCAGACTTAATAGCATTAACATCCGTGAGCATGCAGCCCTTCGGGGCGTCTCTTATAGGCCAAGCCCACATGTTTTCGCCCTTGCCTTGTGAATGAGGTTCTTTTCTGGCTTTCTCTTCCGTTGTCATAAAACGGCCGGCAATGTTAAGCAGAGGGTTGATAACCGCCTTGCCTCCGGACATATCTCTGTATTCCGGTCCGTTAGGGAATTCCTAGAACTCGGCTCTTTTGAACCCGGGCTTGTCTTCTATTTTGGCCTTATTCATCACTGCAGTATAAGCGGCAAGAATTTCCGCATTGCCTTTGGGAAGACCTGCCGGAACGACGATGGCTTCAGTCGTGTTCTCGGGCTCAACAGCCGTGGTAGTTTCGCCTTCGGAGGTCGTTTCATCCGGATTGGTCGTTCCTCCGTCACCGGA
>DCTF01000150.1:1952-5335 GCA_002329225.1 Ruminococcaceae bacterium UBA1447 | reverse complement strand
TCAATCCCTAAGTGAACGCTTCTTCCGGGCCCCTTCGTTTTTTTGCGGAATAATTTGCGGGGTTATAATTGCCTATGTAAGCGGCTTCCAGACATCATAAACCATGTCGTTTTCATATACCCGTCCGGTGATTGAAACGGCGTACAGAATCTCTTTCACAAACTGGTCGGGGCCGTCGGTGCCGAGCCAAATGCTTCTGCAGACTTCACCCTCAATTACCGGATAGTCGGCTTCGGCAAAGAAAATCATACCGTTATTAACCAGCCCCTTAATCTCCGGTGAAACGGCGCAGAGGTAATCTCCAAGGTTTTCATCGCTGTAAAAAGGGCTGTCCCCCCGCTCGAAAGTGATATTCTCGTTAATTTTGTTGTCTTTATCCAACAATAAATCCCCTTCGGAAAGCATCAATTCAAACCGGAATGGTGAAGAGAAGTCGGCAAGAAACTTTGCCTGAATTTTTTTCTCCGCAGCACCGTCTTTACCGGTCATGTCTAATGTAAGGAGGCCGGGACGGGTTTCGTCGTCTTCGGCTAATGAAAGGCTGTATGTTCCCTCAAAGGTTTCTATCTCGGCTTGTTTTACCCGTCCTCTTTTATAAATCACGTTTCCTTCTTTGGAGAAATAAAGAATAGAGTAATAGCCTTGATTTTTGTAGTTGATACCGTCGTAGATTTCGGCAAACCATACATTTTCGGAATAAAGGGCGCGTAACTCCGCAGGTATTCTTAAATTATAGCGAACACCGGTAGAATCCGTTCCGAAGACCGTTAAAGCGCCGACACCTTCAGTGTCATTTTCACTTTTGAGGGAAACAATATCTTTAATCCACGGCAGGGCTCCCTTGCTCTTCAATTCTGCATCTTTTCCCGGTTCTCCGGCAACATCGGCGCTTACCTGTTCCACTGTTCCGTCTTCCATGAGTAAGAAAATTGTCGGGATTACCAGACCCTCAACTTCGGAATAGCCCAAGGATTCGATTTGCACAATACAGGCGTCTTTAACCTTGCCCGAAAGCTCTTTAACAGGATAGGCTTTGCTCAACAGTCCGTCATAAGGGGTTGCATTATACCTGTCAAGATAATCTGCCCATTTGTCCGCATTAAAAGTGACGGTTGCCTCTCCGTTTTCTATACTCAAGTAAACAAGACCCTGATTGTCTGAACGAATGACCTTTTCCGCAACGGTAACGGTTTTGTCGCCTGAATTTGAAGAGTTATCATCTTTACAGGCGGCAAATGTGAGGCATAGAATAACGCATAGAATAATTGCGGTGATTTTTTTCATTAATATCACGCTTTCATAATAAGATAGTTTATTTAAACAATAAGAAAAAGTGGCAGGCTTATGCCTGCCACCGCAAAACTAAAACTTTCCCGAGCGTGCTGAAGACCCGGAACTGCTTGACCCTGAACTGCCTGAACTTGAACTTGAAGATGAGGACGAAGAAGAGGAAGGTTTTTCGATACGCCTTCTGGTTACATTCCTATACAAAAACTGATCTTCCCGGTTTGTTACAACAAAACCGCCTTCGGGAATATAGTTGTCGGCGGCCTTTGCCTTTACCGCTGTTTTCATCTGNNGCACAAAAAAACGGCCAATATCATCGGCAAAAGGATAGTAATTCCGAGCTTGACAAGTGGTGACATGCGGCCCTCGCCGCTATTGCTAAGGCTGAAATTCTGATCGTAATCATAGTCATAATCCGACTCATTGCTTTCACTGCCGCCGATTTCGCCGTTAAGAATGCTCTCCGCCGTATCAAGATATTTTTCAAAGGCGCTGAAGTAATCANNTAATCGTTTACCTTTAACTGAGGCAAAACCTCATCATATTCAAGTATATCCAATGAGTCGTCGGAAAATAAGAATTCGCCCTCGCCGAATGGGACCAGAGCGTAATCTCTTTCTTCCATACTGAGCAGCAAAAGCAAACCGCTTCTTTCTTCCCCGTAGCCTAAGCCCAACCTGTCATAATAATCCTCAGCCGTTGCTATGACTTCTCCGCCGTTTAAACCGGGGATAGTTATGAGGGCAACATCACAACTGTGTTCTTCCGCAATCCGATCAGCTTTGTCAATCAGAATCTGCACTTCATCTTGTGTAAAAAGATTTGCATAATCGTACACAAGGGGGCCGTCAGCCGCCAAAGATACAAAACTGAGCGCAAACAAGAATAAAAATGCGGACATAGTTATACTGATAAGTCTTTTCATCAGAATCCCCCCAAGAACAAAATGGCCCCGATAATCAGCATAAGGGGTAAAGAGATACCTGCAAACCAGGCCAGAACAAGCCCTTTGTCAACGGGCAAATCTCCCACGAGCTTTTCGGTCTGACCGTTCATTGCAAAAAGAAAGCTTTGATCTTTCCACTTTGTTGACAACAGCCATACGGGCAGGAGGGCGTACTTAACTTCCCCTTTGATCAGCTGAATGTCAGCGTATTCGAGGTCAACACTGTCATATTCTCTTGTTGTGGTTTTGAATGCGTTCACAGTGCTGTTTCTAAACCTCTCATTAACCCGCTCCAAACAGCCTTCCGCATCCACATCGTATTTATCGGCCAAAAAACCGGGCAGATAGGCGGTGGAAAAAGGGGTTAACTCACTGTAATTAAACGGTTCAATCGCATCCATGTGGGCGTCAGGCATCTTGGTGGAGCCGTCGGCGGGAACTTTTTCAAAGGCAACCTGACCCTCCCGGACTACGCGATAATGATCGGTTTCGGTTACCTCATAATCGCCGCTTGTGTATGTTTTTGTGTTTTTGGCATTGAAGCGGATGTGAGCATCGGTTTTTCCGTCAAAAAGCCAAAAAGGGACATACACGCCTTTAATCTCTTCAATACGGTTTTCGCTTTTAAAAGATTTGGGTAAAAACTTTTTGCCCTTATAGTATTTTTTCATTGCTTCCACAGCGGCATTTTTATCAAGCAGGAAAGGGATTACATAATCCGGCTTGAGCTGCCCGGTAAACTGGCCGGGAATAACTGTGGGGTTGCCGCAATAAGGGCAGGATGTTGCCGCCGTAGTGTCGTCACAAATAAGCTGTGCACCGCAAGAGGGGCAGTTATATGCCCTTAAATGTGCGGCTTCCTCCTCGCTCCAGTTTCCGCCCGCCGTGCTTACATCCCATTGCGGGTCTGTCACTGTAGCGGCGGCAGCCTGTTCCTTGTCTGCATACAGCTGTTCCACAGTGGCAACATCCAAAGAGGCGTTGCAATAATCGCAGACGAGTTTACCCGAGCCTCCGTCAAAATGTAGAGGGCCGGTGCAGTTCGGGCATTGGTAGTTGGTAATTTGCGCCATCGAACAAATTTCCTCCTTTATGAATTAAGAATCAGGCCCAGGGATCCTCGGCTACAGGCTTGCGAATTTGCGCAAGG
>DCTF01000150.1:556-1904 GCA_002329225.1 Ruminococcaceae bacterium UBA1447 | reverse complement strand
TCATAAAAGCTCAGGGGCGTAGTCGATACCGTGACGGTCAGGGGCTCGGATGGCGTATAGTTATTTTCCGGAGTTGCACCGTTAAAATATGACATGGGGACATATTCATTACCCCGCAGGCGTTCCGATATAAACTGAATATCGTAATTTGAAAGGGGCTGGGGGCCTTTTAAGAAGTTAAGAATTTCCATTGCCTCATCTTTATTGTTCGGCCAAAGGCAAAATGCCGGAATAAGCAGGGCGGCGGTAAAGAAGGGTTCTTGCAGGGATGCCTCCGGCAGCGCTTTAATCTCACTCAATGATTTCGGAAGTGCCGGAAAAACTATTTGACGGCTTTCATTGGATTGGTAAGACATAATCTACCTCCATTTTATTAAAAAAATCAGTCGGTATTACTTTCATTAATTTCCCATTGCACCGCCGCAGTATTCACAACGCCCCTGGGCATCGGGAATGGTGGTGGCTCCGCAAAATTGGCAGGTCTGTGCCGTTTTGGGAGCATTGGCGGCAGCGGCAGTTTCACGGCTGACTTCTCTGACCTTAGTCAGCGCATCTATAATCTCCTGTGCAATTGCCTGATGCTGTCTGTATTCGTTGCTGATGCTTGCCGGGTCGAATGCGGAGGAGGCGAACATCCCCCTTGATTCAGGCGGCTCAACATCGATAGAACTGTCATTAACATCAACGGTTATTTCGTCAAAATACGGATGATTAACATGGATAGTCACAACAAAATCATAGCTGTAAGTATAACGGGGCGGTGAATAACTTACATCGTTGCCTTCGCTGTCTTCATATGTTTTTTCATTTTTATCTTCCTCAATTTCCAGATTACATCCGGTTACCTGAGAAAAATCCAGAACATCCGGATTATCATCTTTCCAGTTTCTGGAAGAGGTGACAATAAACTTGCCCGCATTTTCATCCAAAATCACTTTGCGGTTAACCCCTAAGGTGCGGGTCGGAGTAAAGGCTGCAACATCGGCTTTGTTGCGCTCCCTGTAATCAAGCTGCTCCTTAATATCTGCCACTGTGCTGCGCCTGCGGTCACTGAAAAAGGGTGAAAGCTTGGAAGCGCACTCTTTGCAGAGGTTGCCGTCCTCAAGTTTGCGGTTGCCTAAAAGGCCGATTTTAGCCCCGCATACATCACAAAATTTTTTGTCAAACANNTGTTGTTAGGCTTTAGGCTCATAAAAATCCCGGCGATAAACTTTATTAAATTTTTCGCCGGGATTTAACATAAAACACAGAGATAACTTGATTAATACTCGGTTAACTCGAAATCAATATTCAATTTTCAGTTGATATCGCCGTCATCAAACACATCGCCGCATTCAGGGCAGAACTT
>DCTF01000150.1:0-494 GCA_002329225.1 Ruminococcaceae bacterium UBA1447 | reverse complement strand
GGGTTTGCCGCATTCGGTGCAGAACTTACCTTTGCTTACGGCTCCGCAGGAACAGGTCCAGCCCGCAGCGGGTTCGGGTTGAGGTTTGCCGCATTCCATGCAGAATTTACCCGTGTTGCCCGCCTTGCCGCAAGCGCAAGTCCAGCCTGTTGCAGCCCCTGCCGGTGCGGCAGGAGGAGCCTGTTGCTGGCCCTGTTGCTGACCCATTGCAAAAAGATTCTGAGCATTCATTCCGCCCGCCTGACCGGCCATGTTCATACCCATAAATGCCATCGCCGGGCCTGCGCCTTCATTGGCTGCAGCGGATTGCATTGCCTGAGCCTGAGCGCCTACGAGGTGAGCCGCCGCCATGTTGGGATTGCGGAGAGTGGCATTTCTCTGGAGTTCTTTTATCATCTTCTCGTCTTCATCGCTTGCCTTTACGCTGGAAACACCGAAACTCACAATTTCAAGTCCGCGCAGTTGCCTCCACTTTGCCGAAAGGATATCATTAA
>DCTF01000048.1 GCA_002329225.1 Ruminococcaceae bacterium UBA1447 | reverse complement strand
AACAATTATACAAGGCGGCGCAGGCTCTTCCCCGGAGCCTGCGCATTATTTTAATTCCTGATTTTACATTATGGCGGCAAATTGTTATAATTGGATTAAGATTTTTTAGGAGGTAAGGAAAAATGAAAAAAATACTTTTTTACGGTATGACGGGGGAGAAAATGTGCTTCCAGCATATCCTGCTCAACGCATTGGATTTGTCGGCTGACGGGGAAGAAGTAAAAGTGATTTTTGAGGGCGCCTCGGTAAAACTTGTGCCGGTTTTTGAGGAAGAGAAAAATCCTCTCTACTTGAAGGCGAAAGAAGCGGGCCTTATTGCCGGAATCTGCCTTGCCTGCTCAAAGGTTATGGGCGTATATGAGGCCGCTCTCGGCTCGGGTCTGGCAATGATTAACGATATGAACGGTCACGCCGGGGTGAAAAAATATGTCCTTGACGGCTACGAAGTAATAAGCATTTAGCCGGTCTTCCGTTTGCGTTAAAAGGTAAAAATTAAACAGATAAAGGTGTGCCATGTCAAAAATAAAGAACTTTTTTAAAGACCACGGCGAAATTTGGAAGTTTATTAAGTTCAGCTTTACCGGTATAAGTACATCCGTGCTGGAAGTTGCCCTTTATGCTCTGCTTTTGTACGGGGTATTCAGCTCCTTTAAAACGGAGCCTGTGAGGGACAGCGCCTTTTTAAGCCTGCTCGGAATTGAGTATAAGAGTTATCTTTATTCGTACTTTATATCAACTACAATAGGCTATATTGCGGCTTTTATAATGAACCGCAAACTGACTTTCCACTCCAATGTCAATGTCCTGACTTCGGATATTATGTACGCCGCAATGGTGCTGTTTACAATCATGTTCAACACCTGGTTCGGCTCGTATTTGGGTACCGTTGTTACCAACAAAGGTTGGGACAACTTCTGGGTGGATATCGGGCTTAAAATTCTTGTTATGCTGCTGCCGACCCTCTGGACCTACCCTTTGAGCCGTTTTGTAGTTTTCAGAAAGAAAAAGCCTGTAGAAGAAGCAAAAGAAGAAGGTTAATATGGCGGACAGACTTCACTTTTTAAATACGGGACCCTCCGACTGCATTATTATTGAAAGTGACGGCCGCTTTGCCATGGTGGATGCCGCCGAAGATTCGGACTTCCCGCCGGAAAAACCTCACCTTAATTACAAAGGCTATGAGGAGGAGGTGCTCGCTTACCTGTTGGAAAATTGCAGGGGCGAAAACGGACGGGTCACCTTGGATTTTGTGGTGGGCACCCATGCCCACTCCGACCATATCGGCGGTTTTGATACGGTTATAGCCCACCCCGAAGTGGATGTGTTAAGGGCTTATCTTAAAGTTTATGACGAGTCGAATATTTTTATTTTTGAGCGTCTGCGTTGGGATAATCGGGAAGTTTACGAGCAAATGTCGGGTGCGCTTGAAGAAAAAAATGTTCCCGTCATATCCGAGTTTGATGAAGAAAAAATAAGGTTCGGCAACTTTGATATCACTTTTTTTAACGGCATAAACAGAAAAAGACGGTTCCCTTTCGGGGAAAACATAAACTCCGTTGTCATGCTGTTGGAAAAAGGTCCGACCCGGCTGGTTTTAGCGGGTGACCTTAACTACAAAGACGGAGACGAAAGAAGAATTGCTGAAAAAATAGGCAAAGTGAACCTGCTTAAACCCGGTCACCACGGCTATTTCGGTTCAACATCCTTATTTTGGGCCAGAACTTTAAGGCCGGAAATTTGCGTTGTTACAAACAGCGGCAAAAGAATTTACCCCGATGTCCGATTCAAACTCCGAACTGTTTCCGGTTCGAGAATCTATGCCACTCAGGATGAAAACGGGGTATTGGTAACCGTGGAAGATGACGGAAAACTGACGGTGGAAACCGATATTATGTCAGGCGCAAAATAGCTGTTCCGTCCCGTTATTTTAAAAATCTCAGCCGCTTTCGGCAATATACAAAAACAGCCGATTATGCTATAATCTCAAGGACAAAGGGGAAGAAAACGGAACAGCGGTTAATCATATTTTTTTCTTTGTCCGACCGAAAGGTCTGTAATATTTTAACATATTTATANNACTGCCGGCATATCCGCTTATTACCATCGACCCTTTTATGAGTATTTGGAGTATGGATGAAATCCTCACCGCCGATGATACAAAACTGTGGTGCGGGGATCAAAAAACGCTCAGCGCTTCCGTTAAGGTGGACGGCAAGAGCTTCCGCTTTATGGGCAAGGGAAGAAGCCGCCTTATTGCACAAACGGGCTTAAAGGTTACGCCGCTTGTAACAACTTATACCTTTGAAAATGAACTTATCTGCCTGACAGTGGATTTTTGGACGCCCTTATTCCTTGACGACATTCACATTATGTCAACCCCCTGCAGCTTTATCGACTACAAAGTGGAACCCCTTACCGCCGGCATCCACAAAATTGAAATCAGCCTTAACCTGCATGAGGACTTTTGCTATGACGGTAAAGCGAAACCCTTAACCGGCGGCAAAAAAACGGAAGACGGTCTGAGCATCGCCTTCATGGGTCAGAAAGAACAGAACCCCTTGGCCTATACCGGCGACGGCGTGGGTATAGACTGGGGCGTATTTTACCTTGCCGGCGGGGAAGCAAGCTATGTGTCCGCCGAAGAATACAGCCTTAATTCCGTACTGAAGGGCGAAACCGACGGCGTTTTCACCGGAACCCACATCGTAGCCTATGATGACGGTTTGAGCATTGAATACCTGGGTGAAAAGCTGAAGGGAATCTGGACTGAAAAGTTCAGCGATATAACCGAGGCTATTGTTTATTGTTCAAAAAATCGGCAGGCGCTGCGTAAAAAGGCCGATGAATGGAATGGGCGCATACTTGAAGATGCCGCACCTTACGGCGCCGATTATCAGTCCGTTCTGACCGCCGCTTACCGTCAGGTGCTTGCTGCCCATAAGCTTGTCAGGAACGGCGCCGGGGAGCTGCTTTATATGTCAAAGGAGTGCCACTCCAACGGCTGTATAAATACCGTTGACGTATCTTATCCCAGCGTGCCCCTGTTCCTCCTCTATAACCCCGACTTGGCGAAAGGCCTGTTAAACGGCATTTTTGAATTTGCCCGTCTCCCGGTGTGGAAAGGGGATTTTGCCCCCCACGATATGGGCCAGTACCCGGTGGCAAACGGCCAGGTTTATGCCCTCACCATTAAGGACAAAGAGGAGCGCATGAAAGTTTACCTCAAAGATGAGGATGTATTTGATTTTAACCGTCAGATGCCCGTTGAAGAGTGCGGCAACATGCTCATTATGTCCTGGGCCTACGCCCTCGCTGCGAAGGATACGGAGTTCTTGAAAAAGAATCTGGATCTTCTGGGTAAATGGGCGGACTATCTGGTAAAAACCGGCAACGATCTGGACTTGCAGCTTTGCACCGACGACTTTGCCGGTGCCTTGGCGCAAAATGTCAACCTTGCAATTAAGTCCTGCACGGGTATTGCCTGCTACGGCAAGATCCTGACCCTGCTTAAAGACCCGGCAGCCGAAACTTACTTTAAAGCGGCAAAGGCAAACGCCGATGATATTGTAAAGCGGGGCTCCTCCGATGACAGACTGCGTCTGGTATTTAACAGAAAGAACGGCTGGAGCTTAAAGTACAATATGGTCTGGAACTTTATTTTTGACCTGGGCCTTTTTGACGATGAGCTGGCTGCGCAAGAGGTAGCCTGGTATTATAAAAAGCGCAACAAATACGGCGTGCCGCTGGACAGCAGAAGAGCCTTTACAAAGTCCGACTGGATGATTTGGGCGACAACCCTCGATAAAAGCAAAAAAGCGGTGGGAGACTTTGCCTCCGACCTGGTGGCAATGTTGGCCAAGACAAAGCCGAGAGCGCCATTCACCGACTGGTTTGACACAAAGAGCGCCATACGCTACTTCTTCTGCCACAGAACCGTTCAGGGCGGCCTTTGGATGCCCGTAATGCGTGACAAGTGGAGCGAAATAACAAAAGGCTGAATTATAACAACCTGAAACAAGGGGCTGTAGCAAAATATAGCC
>DCTF01000071.1 GCA_002329225.1 Ruminococcaceae bacterium UBA1447 | reverse complement strand
AATTAAAAGCTGCGGGCAGGAGTTTTTCGACCTTCGGGAAAGCAAGCGGCCGAATTTTGTAAAAGTCCGCACTCCCGCCGAAAGCATAAGCATTTTAAACGAAAATGAAAGGGCTGCGGGAACCGACAAAAGCCTTAAATTTACCCTGCGCTGGAAAGCCCTCGATGACCTTCAAAAGGTAAAACTGCGCCTGGTTGTCCGTTTTGCCGACGAAACAAACGCCGGGATTGCCCTTTCAGACGCAATATGCGATGCCGAAAAAAACAAAACTTATGAGCATACTTTCAGTTTTGATACCTCCAACCTTTTTCCGGGTGACTATTCCGCCGCCATTACCTTGTACCAAAGCAATTCTCAAGGCGGGTCCGACTACTTGGACCATGTGGATAAGGCCTTAACTTTTACCGTATATGAATTGCAAGGTCGTGACAAATCCGTTATTTACAATCACCAATTCTGGGGACATGTGCGTCTTGCAGACCTTGTTGTAACGGAATGATTATTCCGATGTTTGCTCATAAGTAAAAATGCCCCCGAAAGGGTATAATTTGTCCCCTGACGATAAATTTATACCCCCTTCGGGGATATTTTGTCAATTAGTCATTGATTATAACCCCTAAAGGGTGTAAAATAGTGGTGCAACAGCGGAGGTGACTGAAAATGAATCCGATTGCGGAATTTATTAAAACAAACAGAAAGGCTTCCGGTTTGACGCAAGAAGAGTTTGCCTTGCGCTCCGGTTTGGGGCTTCGCTTTGTGCGCGAGCTTGAGCAGGGCAAAAAAACGGTTAGGATGGACAAGGTTAACGTTGCCTTGGGTATGTTTGGAATGATTGCCGTTCCCGGCAGAAAGGACACCGAATAATGGACGGATTCAGAACAGCCTATGTTTATATGCGGAATAATTATGCCGGTGCTCTTTCTGAAACCGATTCGGGCTACGCCTTTACCTATGACCGCGGCTATCTTGCACAGGCTGACCCGGCTCCCGTATCCTTGACGCTGCCGCTTCAGGCTGAAAGCTTTACATCCAAAACCCTTTTTCCGTTCTTTGACGGTCTGATTCCTGAAGGATGGCTACTGGATGTTGTCAGCCGTAATTGGAAGATAGATATAAGGGATCGTTTCGGGATTTTATCGGTTGCTTGCAGGGACGCTATCGGGGCCGTCAGTATCAGGGAGGAACAAAGATGAATTGCCTGCATTGCGGAAAACCTATGCGCACCGAAGAAGCATCCGGTTGGCACAAGGCGTGCATTCGGCGTTTTTTCGGAACAAGCAATATTCCGACAGTTTCCATTGATAAAGAGACGCTGGAGCAATTAGCTGAGGAAAGTAGCAACAAAGGCTTTACGGTTCCCGGTGTGCAGAAAAAACTCTCCTTGCATTTGTCGGATGAAAAGAAGCCGAGGCTGACTATTGTTAACCACCCTACCGGCTATATACTCAAGCCTCAGGTAACGGAGTTTGAAGCATTGCCGGAGGCGGAACAGCTTGCCATGAGCATGGCGGAACGGGCGGGCATCGCTACAGTGCCCCATGCTTTAATAAAAGTGAAAGATACATATGCCTATATCACTAAACGGATTGACCGTATTTTTTGTAAAGATGCTAATGTGCGGATGTTGGCTATGGAAGACTTTTGTCAATTGGATTTACGCCTGACTCAGGACAAGTATCGGGGCTCCTATGAACGGTGTGCCAAGGTTATTATGCGCTACTCCTCCCGTGAGGGTTTGGATATGACGGAGTTGTACATTCGGCTGGTATTTTCATTTTTAATCGGCAATTCGGATATGCATCTGAAAAATTTCTCACTGATTGAAACGGCTGAAAACTCCCGCCGGTATATTCTTTCTCCCGCTTATGACCTTTTGCCTGTCAACATTATTATGCCGGAGGATAGTGAGCAGTTTGCCCTGCCGATGAACGGTAAAAAAACGAACATCCGCCGCAGGGACTTTCTGATCTTTGCGGAATCCTGCGCTATTCCGAAGAACGTAGCGGAAAACATGGTAACAAACTTGCTGAACATGCTTCCGTTGTTTGTGCAGATGTGCAAAGAGTCACTGTTGCCTGATGAAATGAAGCGGACGATGATAGAGCTTATGGCGGAGCGTAAAGAGCGTTTGCAATAAAATCGAGAATACTCCGACAGATTTCGGCTTCGGTGTCAATTAATATTTTTCTAACGATATTGTTAAGCAAAATTTCCACAATATATTGACATCATCTTCGAACAAGGAATGTTTGACACCCCCTTTCTTTATATGGTAATATACCGACATGTTTTTTAGTGTTTTTAAACGGAAGGATGATGAAAATGTACGCCGATATGTTGGACAACATCGGTCTTGTGCGCCGGTATGACCCGGAAGTGGCGGAAGCTATGGAAAAAGAGCTTGCCCGCCAGCGCCGCAACCTGGAACTTATTGCCTCGGAAAACATTGTAAGCCCCGCAGTTATGGCTGCCATGGGCAGTGTATTGACAAACAAATATGCGGAAGGCTACCCCGGCAAACGCTACTATGGCGGCTGCGAATGTGTGGACATAGCGGAAAATTTGGCTATTGAAAGAGCAAAAAAACTTTTCGGTGCGGACTGCGCAAACGTGCAGGCTCATTCGGGAGCCCAGGCTAACATGGCCGTTTACTCGGCATTCTTGAATCCGGGCGACGTGGTGCTTGGTATGAACCTGGCTCACGGCGGGCACTTAACCCACGGTTCCCCGGTAAATATGAGCGGTATACTCTATAAGTTTGTGCCTTACGGGGTAAACGATGACGGTTTTATCGACTACGACGCTTTAGCCGAACAGGCGGAAAAAACAAAACCCAAGATGATTGTCGCCGGAGCTTCAGCCTATCCCCGAATAATCGATTTTGAGCGAATCGGCAAAATCGCCAAGAGCGTGGGCGCATTTTTTATGGTGGATATGGCTCACATTGCCGGCCTTGTGGCGGCGGGACTCCATCCTTCACCTGTTCCCTACGCCGATGTTGTAACGACCACCACTCACAAAACCCTGCGGGGGCCGAGGGGCGGTTTGATCCTGAGCAAAGAAGAACACGGCCAGGCAATAAATAAATCAATTTTCCCGGGCAATCAGGGCGGCCCCCTGATGCATACCATTGCCGCAAAAGCGGTGTGCTTCGGCGAGGCGCTGCAGCCCTCGTTCAAAGAATATCAGAGCAGAATTATTGCCAACAGCAAAGCGTTAGCAAAAGGGCTCTCAGACAGAGGAATCAAACTCGTTTCCGGCGGCACGGATAACCACATGATGCTTGTGGATTTAACCAACATAAATATTACCGGTAAAGAGCTTGAACATCGCCTTGATGAGGTTTACATCACCGCCAACAAAAACGCTATCCCGAACGATCCCCGCTCACCCTTTATTACCAGCGGCATACGTTTAGGCACGCCGGCGGTTACCTCAAGAGGTCTGAACGAAGCGGATATGGAAAAGATAGCGGAACTCATTTGGCTTGCCGGTACGGATTTTGAAAACAGTGCCGATAAAATCCGTGAAGAAGTGAACGCTATCTGCAAAAAATATCCACTGTACGAATAGAGTTTGCCAATAAAATTTTAACGGGGCGGAAAATTCCGCCCCGCTCAGCCTGTCGAAGAACCTTGT
>DCTF01000005.1:3575-5636 GCA_002329225.1 Ruminococcaceae bacterium UBA1447 | reverse complement strand
ACCTGTCTTCATTTATATTTTCCAAAATACGCCTTAATTTTTTCGTCCCAAAAACGTTTATATCTTCCTTTGTGGTGTAAAGTCTTTATTATTTAGAGGCAAGTTTGGGGCCGCTGTGATATAATAAAAATATTCATCCGTAGTTGCAAGGCTTTGACGGAAAAAAATCTTTTTTTAGGGGATGAAGCACATGAGTTTGGAACGCTTTTTGGAGGCACAAGAACAAACCTACGATATAGCCTTAAATGAAATAAGGAGCGGGCGAAAAAGAAGCCATTGGATGTGGTTCATTTTTCCGCAGGTTAAAGGTTTGGGGCATCGTTCCATGACTCAACGTTATGCGATTCAGGATAGAAAAGAAGCCGAGGATTATTTGAACCACCCTATTTTATCAAAGCGATTGATTGAAATATCAGAAGCACTGCTAAAATTAGACATTGATGACGTCAGGAAGATTTTTGACCGTCCCGACGATTTGAAGTTAAAATCATCAATGACACTGTTCTATTTGATTAGCCAAAAAGCTGTTTTCAAAAGCGTATTGGAAAAATTCTTTGACGGAGAGATTGACGAAAGAACCGTTGAACTTTTGGGAGATGAAGTCAATTCCAACATCGTCATGTTCCCCGACTTTCAAAAGTTAAAAGATGAAGTTGAAAAATTAAGAACCGAACTGTCGATGCTTTTGGGTGAGCGGGATGAGCTGAAATTTGTTATATGTAAGAACATNNACCGAGTATATGCTGGAACTCGGCGGATTGGAGTATAAAGCTTACGAAGCGGAATGTACCGTACTGCGGCTTAAACGAAAAATTGAACTTATTCAAGCAAAAATAAATCGACAGGAAAAAATCGTACTCTCAACAATAGAGGAAACTCTTGATGAGGAGTTTGCTGAATACCAACAGAAACTCAATGAGCAGATAGAGAAGATGAATGAAGCTCTGAAACACAGTAATGCAAGGATTTTATCCGAAGAAGAGAGTAAGGAACTCAAGAAAATATATCGTAAGATTGTTAAAGTCTTGCACCCGGACCTCAACCCGGATGTGACTGAAGCACAGGTTGAACTGTTTGTTAATGCTGTTATCGCTTATAAAGACGGCGATTTGGCTACCCTGAGAATAATTAATGAAATGATTGGCGACCGTAACTTGCCGGAAAAACATCAAGACGCAATGGCACAGTTAATGGAAGAAAGAGAACGTCTTTTATCTTTGACGAAAAGTATTAATAAAAGTATTGAAAAAATCAAATCGGAGTATCCGTATTCGGTAAAAGAAATTCTGGAGAGCCCTGAAAAACTGGAGCAGAGGAAAGCTGAACTTCAAGACATATTGGAAAACTATAATGAGTTAATTGCAGTATACAAAACAAAGCTTGATGAAATGACGGGGTGATATAATGGGCGATTTGGTGAAACATAAGGGGAGCGGTTTAGTCGGTTTACTTCACGGCAATAACGGAGAATTAGTTATACCAAAACCTTTTGAAAAAGAGGTTTTCCTGTTTGATACCATTGTCGCCGGAACATCACATGTGGAAGGAATTGAGGAATTGGAACCCCACTTAAATATAGATGATAAACTGGATTTCTTCCGTGAACCGGATAACACATATGATGAACAAGCCATAGTGATTAAGACAGTGAACGGTGTAAAAATAGGTTATGTTCCTATGAAAGATAATTTGATTTTTGCTCGCTTGATGGATGCAGGCAAACTCCTCTTTGGCCGAATTTCATCCAAAGAGAAGAAAGGCTCCTGGGTAAAAATAGATATAAAAGTGTATTTGCAAGAATAGCAGGCAACACAGGTTTTTAATATCATCAGGCAGAGCTTCGCTCAAATATAGCCTCGTTTCCATTTCCTATCATAAATATGATTCTATCTTTTTCTGTTCGGCAATTAATCTTTTTCGCCCCTTTTTTTCCAATTCATGAAAAAGATCAGAAAGCCCCCGGCAATTATCAAAATCACCTGTTGCGCTCCAAGCGCCGTATCCCGCTCCATAGCATTGATATAAGGGAAGAAGGCGAAATACCTCACCTGCACGGTTGAT
>DCTF01000005.1:0-3541 GCA_002329225.1 Ruminococcaceae bacterium UBA1447 | reverse complement strand
GATATTGTAGGTATACCGCCCCGGTTTACCGTCTGTACGTTCTCCGCCCTCACGCCGGATATCGGTGATGACGGCGGATGTGCTTTCTCCGGCAAAGCCGAGAACGGTTTGGGTTACAGCAATTAAAATCAGACAAATGCCCAACAGCGTAATCAGTATACGGGGGATCAGACCCTTTTTCATAATCGGTTCCTCCTATGGCATTTTGTTTCAGCACCCCATATCTTAACCGAGCCTTGAGCGAACAAGCTTTTGACATGAAAACCGTACTTTTGCGGCAGAAGCGGATATCACAAGCCGTTAATCGTCAGCTTTTTCTTTCAGGCGGCCTGTACGGGCCATCACTTCTTGTTCGACCGATGAATAATTATCTTCCGTGCAGAATAATGCAACCTTTTCTATCCATCCGCCGCAAAGAAGAATGGTATGACTTTTCGGTTTGTATTTGACCTTCGTAATATTGCTCCATTTGATAAACATCTCCTGACGCGACTGTGCCAGCATCCCCGCACCCGCCACGGAGGGTTTGCCGGAAAACAGCCCCAAAACAACCGTCAGAGTATTTATGATTCGGTTTTTCTTTGCCTGTTCAGCCTGTGTACGGCAGAGCACTCCTTTATCGTCCAGCACAAACTCAACCTCATACTTGCCCCTATAGACCGCCATGATAAAAAGCCAGGCGAGAAGAAACAACGCTCCAATCATCCCTAATCCGTAGAGCGCATAGATGCTTTTACCTGACGCAAATCCGACAACGAGCGCAACAATGCCGAAAGGAATCCCGACAGCAATTCCCAATTGCTGCAAAATTACCGTATTTTTAAAAATCGGGACACTGATATTCCATTCCGTTTTTCCCGTGGAATTTTCCATAATCATCCCTCTTTCCGCAGGCGGTNNACATCTGTATTATAGCGCATTGAATCATTATGCTCAATTGTTAATATTTCAGGTTGAGCCGGTACGGTTTCTGTTTTTAATATCAATATTCCGTCTTATCAGAATGCATTATTCTCAAGATACCCGGGCAACAAAAAAGGCACTATCGACTATTAAAATCGGTAATGCCTTTTTTAATTTAACTTTTTTATCGGCACAGGCTGTTACGCATGCGCTTTTTTAGCCGCTTTCTTTTTCTTCTTCGCAGTCCGGAGTTCCCGCTCTTTTTTCCTTTCATTTTCGTCTTGGGTGAGAATGAAGGCCAAACCCCATATGGCTATGCCGGCAAAAATCAAAGACATAACCAGAGTTGCGGAAGTCAACTGGAACATTTTCAGTTCCACAACGGAACCTAAAAGGGAAACCGTAATGCTGAGCAAAAAGGATAACTCCTCGGTGCTGATTATGGAAGTGAGGGTGATTGTGCCGTCCAAAAGAGGGGCTGCGAAGCGGCCGAAAGAAATATAAACCCCTATCATTGCCAGCACGCCGGCTGCCCCCAGGCAGGTGACAACGAGGCGTTTGTTGCTGAATGCGGCAAAGAAGAATATTACCAGTGCCAAAACCAGAGCCAGGGCAAAGAATACTAAAAAACTGATTCCGGCGGGTTTAAGCGGTTCAATCCATTCGTTCTTCCAAAAACCGCCGGTATCTCTTAACAAGGCTCCGGCGGGGCTGTCCGGGTCGGCAAAGAATTTGACCGCCGAATGGATGCTGACATCATCGGCAATATTCATTACCACTGCGGATATTGCAAACTTTAAAAAGGAAAGAAAGTAGGCGGCGGGGAAGACGCACAGTGCCAGCAGCGCCGCCACTACTCTGAACAGAATTTTCATAAAGGCCTCCGTTCCATAACTAAAGCGGAATTAAACAGGCAAACGGGCGGGTGTCGACGAAATGTTACCAGGAAGAGTTCAAAGTTACCGTTCTGTTAAAAACAAGTTTTTCAGGGGTGCTGTCTTTGTCTACGCAGAAGTATCCCTGACGCATAAACTGAAATACATCCCCCGGTTTGGCGGTGCGCAGCCCGCCTTCCAATATACAGTCCTGTAAAACTATCAGGGAGTCGGGATTGAGGTTCCCCAACATACCGCCGCCGCTTTCGCACTCAGGGTCTTCGGTTTTAAAGAGTCTGTCATAGAGGCGGACTTCCGCTTTTACATTGTCCGCCGCACTTACCCAGTGCAGGGTTCCCCTGACCTTCCGGCCGTCGGGACTGGCGCCGCCCCTGCTCAAGGGGTCATAGGTGCAGTGCAGACAAACAACATTTCCGTTTTCGTCCGTATCATAGCTCTGACAGGTGATAAAGTAAGCGCCCCTCAGGCGAACCTCGCCGCCGGGGAAAAGGCGGAAGTACTTTTTAACAGGCTCCGCCATAAAGTCATCCTGTTCCACATAAATCTCCCGGGAGAAAGTGACCTTATCCATACCGAGTTCCGGCTTGGCGGGATTAACTTCCACCTCGAACACCTCGGTCTTGTCTTCCGGATAGTTTTCAATAATAACCTTTAACGGTTTCAACACCGCCATGGCACGGGGAGCGTTGAAGTTAAGATTATCCCGCACACAGGCTTCCAACAGGCCGAAGTCCACTACGCTGTCGGCTTTTGCCACGCCAACACGGTCAATAAAGTCCCTTATCGCTGCGGGGGGATAGCCCCTTCTTCTGAGTCCGCTTAAAGTGACCATACGGGGGTCGTCCCAGCCGCTGACCTTGCCTTTTGAAACAAGTTCAAGGCTCTTGCGCTTACTGGTGACCGAGTAGTTTATGTTCAGACGGGCAAACTCTATCTGACGGGGAGGTTCCTCAAAGCCGATTTTTTCAATAAACCAGTTATACAGCGGGCGGTGATTTTCAAACTCAAGAGAGCAGAGGGAATAGGTAACATTTTCCACTGCATCGGACAGAGGGTGAGCAAAGTCATACATGGGGTACACGCACCATTTGTCCCCGGTCTGGTGGTGGGGAACATGGGCAATTCTGTAAATGACGGGGTCCCGCATATTCAGGTTGGGGGAAGCCATATCGATTTTTGCACGGAGAACCCGAGCGCCGTTTTCGAACTCACCGGCGGTCATACGTCTGAACAAGTCGAGGTTTTCTTCCACGGGGCGTTCCCGGTAGGGGCTGTTCTTACCCGGTTCGGTGAGAGTTCCCCGGTATTCTCGGATTTCTTGAGTCGATAAATCGCAAACGTAGGCCAGACCTTTTTCAATGAGTTTTATTGCGCACTCATAGATAAAGTCAAAATACTCGGAGGCATGGTAAAGATTTTCCCACTGAAAGCCCAGCCATTTTATGTCTTCCATAATGGACTCAACATACTCCACGTCCTCTTTTGAAGGATTGGTGTCGTCAAGGCGCAGGTTGCAAATACCGCCGTATTTTTGAGCGGTGGTAAAGTTGATGCATATTGCCTTGGCATGGCCTATGTGCAGATAGCCGTTGGGCTCCGGCGGAAAACGTGTCTGTACCCGGCTGTTTATACCTGCCGCAAGCTCCTCGTCTATGATATCGTGAATAAAGTTTGATGATGTAACAATATTTTCTTCCATTTTATTCTTCCTTCTTTATTACATTACTAATTATTTACCGACT